>CAVGLF010000085.1:0-9513 GCA_963630045.1 Butyricicoccaceae bacterium
CTCCTTCACGGTCGCGGTCGTCATATGCGCATAGAGCGTCTGGACGCCGCCGGAGTGGGTGATGACGACGTAGTTGCCGTACCCCTTGTTGGAGGTTACGACGGAGGTGACGGTGCCGTCCGCCGCCGCAACGATCTTGGCGTTCTTGGCCGCGGAGATGTCCACGCCGTCGTGCAGCTTATAGACACCGGTGATCGGATGCGTACGCATGCCGTACTTGGAGGTGATGGTGTGCGAGCTGGGGCAGGGCCAGGTCATGCTCGAGACTTTGGCCGTAGAGGAGCTTGAGGACTCGACCGCGGCCTTGGCATCCTTCGAGGCCTGTTCCTTGGTCTTCTGAGCGTCGGCGGAGCTTGCCTTCTTGGCGGCCTCCGCGGCGGCCTTCTTGGCGGCCTCTGCAGCCTTGCGCGCCTTCTCGGCCTCCTGCTCGGCCTTGATGGCCTTTTCGGTCTTCTTGACCTCGGCCTCCTTGGCGGCGATCTCGGCGTTGTTGGCCTCGATCTCCGCGACAGCGGCCTTCAGCTCAAGGTCATAGAGGTCCTTTAAGGCCTCAGCCTCCTCCAGCGCGCGTGAGCCCTCCTCCGTACGGGCATTCAGACGCGTGAGCATGGAGTTTACGGTTTCGGTCTGCTCCTCCAGCTGGGCTTCGTAGGCAAGCAGACGATCCTCCGTTTCACGCGCCTCGGCCTGATCCGCTTCGAGGTCGGCCTTCAGCTGCGCGACATATTCGCGAACCTCCGCCAGCCGCTTCATCAGATTGCGGTCATAGCGCGCCACATCGGCCAGGGACTGGAGCCTGACGAAGGCATCCGTGAGGCTTTTGGAGGTGAAGATTGCCTGAAGCTCGGACAGCGTGCTGTTCTCCGACATCGCGCGGACGCGGGTCTTGAACAGAGCGTACTCGGCCGCCTCCTCCGCCTCCGCGTCCTGAAGGTCGCGGGTGCGCTCGGCGATCTGTACGCCGAGCTCGTCCAGAAGGGTCTGCGTGACGGTAATCTGCTCCTGCGTGACGGTAATCTGCTCATCGAGGGTGGTCTTCTCGTCAAGCAGCGTGGAGGAGGTCTCCGCCAGCGCGTCGAGCCTGTCCTCGATATTCGAAATCTGTGCCTCGGCTTCGTCCTTGTTGGACTGAATCTCGGCCTGCTTTTCGTCAAGAGCCGCCTTTTCCTGATCCAGATCATCCAGCTGGGCGCGCAGGTCGGCAAGCTTTTCATTCAGCGCCTTTTCCGTCGATGTGACGGCGAAGGTGTACAGCGCACTCGCTCCGATGCTGAACAGGATGCCCAGTGCAAGGATGAGCGAGAGTACCGCGACGAGTATCTTTCTGGGGGATCGTGCCATGTTTTTCTCCTTTTCCTGCTTGAGAGAGGGGTGGTGAGGAGAGCTTCCGCGCGGGAAATCAGACGCGCAGGAACTTTCGAATGCTGAGGAGGCTTCCGCAGACGCCGAAGAGAACGGCTGTGCCCGCATAGGCCAGAGCGTACTGTACCATGTAGTCATGGAAGTCCGCGATTCTGATGAACGAGAGCGCGGAGAGACCGGAATCAAGAAGGGCGTTTCCGATGACGGTCTGCAGGCCGAAGGCGATGGCCGCCGCCGCGAGGCTCAAAATCAGGCTCTCGATGAAAAACGGAGCGCGGATGAAGCCGTCGGTCGCGCCGATCATCTTCATGATGCCGATCTCCTCGCGGCGGTCAAAGGTCGCGAGCTTGATGGTGTTCGAAATCAGGAAGATGGAGACCATGCCGAGCATGATGACAAAGGTCAGGCTGGCGTAGCCCAGGATATTGCGCAGGTTCTGCAGCTGCGTCATGGCATCTACGGACGCGTAGACATCGGAGATGCCCTCAGTCGCCCGGACGGCGTCGACGGTGGAGGCGTAATCATCGATGCTGTCGACCCAGATACGGTAGTAGTTGCGCAGGGGATTGTCGTACTCCAGCCCGTCCAGCAGGGAGGAATCGTCGCCCATGTCCTCGCGCAGCTCGGAAAGACCGCGGTCGCGATCCACGTAATCGAGCTCGGTGACGTTGGGAATCGCGCCGAGGACGCTTCCCAGAGCCTCGGACTTCTCGTCCGACAGCGTTTCGTCCACATAGGCGCAGATGTCGCCCGAGGCGCCCATGTCCGTGATCGTACCGGTCAGCGTGAGCATCAGCAGCACGAAGGTGCCCGTCAGCACGAGGCAGGTCGTGATGACGCTCACGGAAGCGAAGCTCATGAAGCCGTGCGTGAAGATGCCGCGCACGCCCTCACGGGTGAAGTATGCGAAGTTATGCGTTTTGCTCATGATGATAATACCCGCCTGTTCTGTCAGAGACGACGAGGCCGCCGTCAATGGCCACCACGCGGCGATCGAAGCGGTTGACGAGCTCCTTTTCGTGCGTGACAACCAGTACGGTCGTACCCAGTACATTGATGCGCTCCAGGAGCATCATGATCTCCAGTGATCGATCCGGATCGAGATTTCCGGTCGGTTCGTCCGCGATGATGAGCGATGGATTGTTGACCAGAGCCCTTGCTATGGCCACTCTCTGCTGCTCACCGCCGGACAGCTCGCCCGGCTTGCGGCGGGCCTTATGCGACAGGCCTACGAGATCGAGCACATAGGCCACGCGCTGCTGAATTTCGCGGGGACCCGCTCCGACGACGCGCATGGCGAAGGCCACGTTCTCATAGACCGTCTTTTTATCGATGAGGCGGAAGTCCTGGAAGACGACGCCGATGGTGCGGCGCAGATAGGGGACCTCGCGCTCCCGCATTTTGGAGGTGTTGTAGCCGTTGATGGATACGCGCCCGGACGTGGGGCGAAGCTCTCCCGTCAGGAGCTTGATGATGGTGGACTTGCCCGAGCCCGACGGGCCGACGAGGAAGACGAATTCCCCGTCGTCGATGCGCAGGCTGACGCCCTGAAGCGCGCGTGTGCCGGTTGCGTAGGAATGGTAGACGTCGGTGAGCTGGATCATTGACGGTTATCCCTCGAATCCAGATACTTGCGAACCATCAGCGCGACCTTGAAGATGATGGCATGGTCGAATTCGCGCAGGTCAAGTCCGGTGATCTTCTTGATCTTCTCAAGACGGTACACCAGCGTGTTGCGGTGGACGAAGAGCTTGCGGGAGGTCTCGGAGACATTCAGGTTGTTCTCGAAGAACTTCTGAATGGTGAAGAGCGTCTCGTGATCGAGCGCGGAGATGGAGCCCTTGCGGAAGACCTCGGAGAGGAACTGCTCGCACATGGTCGTCGGGAGCTGATAGATCAGTCGGCCGATGCCCAGATTCTCGAAGCTGAGGATCGTCTTCTCCGTGTCGAATACCTGACCGACGTCGATGGCCAGCTGCGCTTCCTTATAGGAGGTGACGATGTTCTTCAGCTGCAGCGCCACGGTGCCGATACCGATGGTCGTTTTGATCATCAGCTCGGTGCCCAGCGTGTCCTCAATCTGCTTGGCGATTTTCACGAGATCGCGCATGTCGACGTTGGGACGGACCTCCTTGACGAGCACGAGCTCGCTTTCGGAGATGTTGATGACGAAGTCCTTCTGCTTATCCGGGAAGAGGGAGGAGACAACGTCGATGGCGACGGAGTCGGCCTTTTCGGTGTGACGGACGAGGAAGACGACTCTGGGCACATCGGGACCGAAGTGCAGCTCCTTGGACTTGATGTAGATGTCGCCGGGGAGGACGTTGTCGAGGATGATGTTCTTGATGAACGTCGCCTTGTCGTGCTTTTCGTCATACAGGGAGCGCACGCTGGACAGCGCGATCGCCGCCATCTGGCACAGAGTCTTCGCCAGAGAGTCATCGCCCTCGACGAACACCGCATACTCATAGCGCGCGGATTTTGTGGAGATGGTCTGGTAGATGTATCCGCCGTGCACCACAAAATCGGAAGAAAAGCTCATCTCTACGGCGGCATCCTCGCGCTCGGAGCCGATCAGCGTCAGCTCGGTGCAGGCGATGACGGAGCCCGTGGAATCGATTACGCCGATGATGCGGTCGGCGACGTCCTTCATCTGAAGGATGATGCCCTGAAACAATCTTCCAGTCATATTCTTATCATACCTTTCCGCGTGCACGATGTGACCGCTGCGGAATATGCACGCCGTCCCTTCAAATCATCCGCAGCGACTTACTTGTCAAATCCTTTATATTGTAACCGATTTGTCATCGTTTTTCAACCGGGTACGGGAAAAATTTACAGATTTTTTTGCAAAGAAAGGGAACGAAAAGCGGCTCGGAGGGGGGAAAACCCGTCGGCCGGGCGGCCTCGTCGGAGTCCTTGTGCAAAATCACTTAAATTTTAAGGAGCTCCTGCGCGGCGCGGCGGTTGACCGCCTCCAGCTCGAGAAGCTTCGAGGTGCTCAGGCGAACGCTTTCCTGTTTCTCATGCGCAAGAGAGTCGACCAGACGGCACAGGGTCTCCCCGTCCGCCTCCTCCAGCGCGCAGAAGCGCTCCGAGCCCATGGCGCGCAGGAAGCCCGACACCTTCATGTCGTAGGAGATGCCGGCCGAGGGCACTCCGGCTGCGGCGGCGAAGATGAGGGCATGGAGCCTCATGGACAGTACGCCCCGCATCCCGGACAGGAGTCCTATGGTCTGCTCCGCCGAATAGCGCCGCGTTACCTCGATGTACGGACAGTGCAGGGACTCTGCCACGGCCTGACAGGCGGAGGCATCGCGCGGAAGCTCGATGGGGAGAATCACGGGCACCCAGCCGTATGTCCTGAAAGCATACTCCGCTGCCGCAGCGACGGCGCGTGAGTCAAAGCCCTGCCACGGACGCACACAGACCGCGAGATAGGGCACATCCTGCCTGAGGCCGAGGGCACGCCGGATGGGCTCGAGCTCGGACTCCGGCGAGGGTGCAAGCGTCAGCGCGGGATCCGCCGCGGAGAGGATGCGGGGATGCGTCACGCCGATTTCGCGAAGCAGCGTCCGCGAGTCCTCCTCGCGCAGCGTGATGGTATCCACGCAGGTGTTCATGACGCGCGCGGCTTTCTGCCGGCTGGAGCCGCGCAGCAGAGGCCCGATGCCGCAGCCGTACATCATGACGGAAAGCCCCATACGCTTCGCCGTGCGCAGCGTCCAGAGATAGAAGCACAGCGACCGCACGGAGGTGATGTCCTGGATGAGGGAGCCGCCCCCGTTGATATAGAGCTTCGAGCGGGCGAAGGCACGGAGGACTGCGGGGATGTTGAAGGTGTACACGGAGTCGACGCGGTGCTCCAGCTTCGTCGATTTCGGATCGCGTGAGAGCACGCGGACGGGCATGTCCGGATCCAGGTCGCGCATTTCATGCACGATGGCATCCAGAATGGCGTCGTCTCCGGCATTTCCCTTTCCGTATGCGCCGCAGAGCGTGACGCCCCAGCGCTTCCCGGAATGCTTTCGGCGGCGCAGAATGGCCTCGTAGATGGCAATCTGATCCTCTGCCATGCGGTCAAGCGAGAATTTCTCCGAGGCGCGCCGGAAAAGCCGCTCGGAGAAGGTGCGCCGCAGCTCTTCGTCCGCCGCAAGCTCCGCAAGCGCCCGGGCGAGCGCGGCGTCATCGCGGGGCTGAAAGATGAAGCCCGAGTAGCCGTTCTCCACCAGCTCGGAGAGGCCGCCGACGTCGGAGACGACGGTGGCGCAGCCCTCGCGGATGCCCTCGGAGACGGAGTAGGGGAAGGTCTCGGACAGCGAGCAGATGACGTTGATGTCGGAGGCAGCAAAGAATTCGCGGGTATTGTTCACCCAGCCCGCAAAGGTCACGAGGCTGCGGATGCCCAGCTCATCGGTCAGCTCCTCCAGGCTGCGCCTGTCCTCTCCGTCTCCCGCAATGACGAGATGGAGCGAGGGTACCTCCTTTGAGGCACGGGACACGGCGCGCAGGAGCGTCGGGATGTCCTTGATGCGCGTGAGCCGCGCCGCAATGACGGCTACCACATCGCCGGGGCTCCAGTCGTAGCCGCAGCGCTTCCAGAAGGCGGCGCGGTCGGGCTTCGGGAGGGGGTCGGTATAGTCGATGCCGTTGTAGATGGGGAAGCAGGCCTGGGGATCAAAGCCGCGGGAGATCATGGTGCGCACCATGCGGTCTGATACGCAGGTATAGTAATCGAGCCTCCGCAGCGCAAGCGCGTTGATGCTGCCGAAGGTCAGCTGCCGCAGGGGAGAGCCCAGATAATCGAGCCTGTAGTCGGAGTGAATGGTGGTCACTACGGGAAGATGCTCCGAGCGGGCGAGGATCGCGCCCATCATGTTGGCGCGCGCTCCGTGGCAGTGGAGAATGTCCGGCGCGTATGCCCGGACGATTTTGCGCAGGCGGCTGCAGTCCGACGGAAGACTGTGCGTAGGAATCACGTCGACCGCAATTCCGGCCTCTCTGGCGGAATCCGCAAAGCCGCCCTCGCGGAAGGATACCAGACGGACGTCGATGGTTCGGGACAGGCGCGCCACCTCGGAGATAACCGCGGTCTTGGCGCCTCCGACATCGCCGCCGCCGATGATATGAAGCACTTTCATAATAAGCCTGTAAGCCAGAGTCGCCTCCTTTACAGGCTATATGATACCGCGTTTGCCCCGTATTGTCAAGCTGTACGCCCCGAAACGGCAAAAAACAGCGCTCCGGAGGGCTTCCCCGGAGCGCTGTCCCGATGGTTTTACTTTGCCGAGTAAAATACCTGAGTATAATACAGAATGCCGTCGGACTGCGGATTGTAGGCCGCACCCGTGCCGATGGAGGTGTAGTTGGCGCGGAGGACGGCGCGGTACTGCTCGTTGTTCAGAAGTGCGGAGAACGCCGTGACCGCATTCGGAAAGGCGCGCGCGATGATTTCAAGCTGGTAGAAATCGTCAAAGCCCGCATTGCGCAGCCGTTCGGCGGGCGTGGAGCCGTCCGTTCCGGTGTGGGAGTAGGTGTTGCTCTTCGCCATATCGCCCGCATGCGCCCGCGCCACGTCCTCGATGGCGCTGTCGCAGACCAGCGCCGGCAGGCCGAGCTTGTGACGCTCGATGTTCACGAGATCGACGGACTGACGCACGAAGCCGTCCAGAACCGACGCGGAGATCATCGTCTTCGAGCCGTATTCCTCCAGCTCCTCCAGCACCGCGTATGCGGCTCCCGAGTCATCGTACATCAGGGTGCGCGCGACGCCGCTGCCGGAGTAGCAGGTATAGGTCGTATGCTGCTCCACGTAATCCTGCGACAGCAGCGCGTCGCAGTCCGCCGCCGTCATGCCCGAGCGGAGCCCGGAGTCCGTCTGCCAGGACGCGGAGTGCAGGTAGTAGGCGACGACCTTATCGTCGGATATGCCGATCATACGGTAATCGGAGAGATCGTCATAGACCCACCAGACATAGCCCTTTTCGGATATGTCCGTGCGGTCGGGATCTCCCAGCGAGCTGCGCACGTCAGCGGAGCTCATGCCAAGGGAGAGTCCCGCGCGGGAGGTCAGCGTGACCTTTTTGGAGGACGCATTCCACTCGACGTCCAGCTGCAGGTTTTCCGAGACGAAGCGCAGCGGGACGAAGGTGCTGCTGCTTTCGATGAAGGGAGGCGCGTCCAGCGCGACGGCCACTCCGTTGACGGTTGCCGTTTTCACGCCGATGCGCAGCTTCAGCGTTGTGCCGCCGCGGGTGATGGTGACGGTCTTGGAGGAGGCCTCGTAGTCCACAGTGGCGCCCATTGCCTCGCAGATGGCACGAACGGGCACGTAGATGCGTCCGGCAGCCTCATCGTAGTACGGAGCGGCCTCGGAAAAGACGACCTTTTCCCCGTCCAGCTCCACGGTCACGCTCGAGGCGGCCAGAGCTACACTGGAAGAGACGGTGAGCAGGCAGACTGCAGTCAGCACGGACAGGATTCGAAGTATATTCTTTTTCATGAACAAACTCCTTTTTTTGTGATCATTCGCGTCTTTTATTGTAAGGGGAGGACTCAATGGACGGTGATGACGGGCAGCGTCTCCAGCTGCTTGTGATACTCACTCATATAATCGCACATCTTCTGATAATCCTTTGCGGAGATCAGCGAATCCGTCTTGTTCTCATAATTCCGGATGCCGTCCTCCATGGCGATGACGCGGTAGCCGGAGTTCTTTATGGTATTCGGATCGATGTAGAGCATCCGGCAGTCGATCGACTCGACGGCGCTTGTGTTTTTGTTCTCTTCCGAAAGCTTCAGCGTGATGGTCGCGAGCATGCCGGTGTTCGTATAGGACTTGACCTGCGAGCCCGTGAAGTTGCCCAGCGAGTAGAGCACGATGCCGGTTTTCTTCTCACCGTTGCGCTCCACGGTGAGCTCCTCGATGGGCTGCACCACATGGGGATGCGTGCCGATGATGAGTCGGACATCGGTATTCGCAAAAATCCACTCCGCAAGCTCCGTCTGCGAGGAGGACGGCGTGCGGGCATATTCCGTGCCCCAGTGCATCAGCGCGATGATGTACTCCGCACCCGCATCCGCGGCCTTTTCGGCCATTTTTTTGATGGCATCGCGGCTGGTGACGTTGACGGAATACTTGTACTTGATGCCGTTGGGGTTGTTGAGTCCGTAGGTGTAGTTCAGAAAGGCGAATTTGACGTTATTGATCGTGACAATCAGGGGCGTATCGTACTCCTCCTGACTGCGGTTCGTGCCGACGTGATACACGCCCCGGCTGTCCAGATTGTCCAGCGTCTTGCACAGTCCCGAGAAGCCGCGGTCCAGCGAGTGATTGTTCGCGGTGGAGACCAGATCCATGCCCAGGATGTTCACCATCGAGTCCATGATCTGCTCGGGCGTATTGAAGTCGGGGTAGCCCGTATAGGTGCGGTCCTTTCCCGCGAGCGTCGTCTCGAGGTTGCCGATGACGAAGTCGGAGTCCTTCACGTACTGCGCGACCTCCTCGACCATGTAGTCGAAGTCGAAGCCGTCCGAGGTGCGGGCCGATTCGAAGGTATCCGTATGCGCCATGATATCGCCCACGGCGGAGAGTGTGACCGTGACGGGCGGAAGCTCGGAGTCCTCCACGTCCAGCTCGCCGAAGTCGAAGCGGGAGCGCATTTCGGCCGTGATCTCCATCGCGGAATGGCGGTCGGAGGACGAATCCTCCTCCGTAAAGAGGATATCCGTCGAGGGTGTACCCGACGACGGTACGGGGTCGGGTACGGGCAGGTCGGACGTCTGAATGGCGGCGGAGCTCTGGCAGCCGCAGAACAGCAGAATCAGCACGGCGCAGAGCAGGGACAGGGGACGCAGTGTACGCATGGTACGATCACTCCTTGCGGGATAATTTTCCGGGAACATGAGCAATATGAAACGCGAAAAAACGGGAAGCGGGACGGAGGAGAAAAAGGGAAAATGAGCCCCCCTCGTGCCCTGCACGGGTCAGGCGTCTCCGGCGGGCACTTCCTCTGAGGAACCGTCTTCGGAGGGATCCTCTCCGGGGGACTCCTCCGAAGAGGAGCCTTCCTCACCTGAGCCGCCGTCCGAATGCGCCCCGTTCTGCGCCGGAGCCGTTTCGTCCCCGGAATCGTCCTCCGAGGGCTGCGT
>CAVGLF010000086.1:0-8653 GCA_963630045.1 Butyricicoccaceae bacterium
CGCGCGGCAGCAGCTTCATCGCGCGGAAGTTGATCTCCTTGTAGCCGCGCTCTGCGTCATCCGCCGTTTTGCGGGATTTCGTAAACGCCGGGGGATCCAGTATGATGAAGTCGTACGGATGCCCGCCGCCGCGCACCAGCCTCGGCAGAAGGTCGAAGACATTCTCGCACAGAAGCTCCAGCTCCAGGCCGTTGCGCCGGGCATTCTCACCCGCCATGGCACAAGCGTCCTCGGAGATGTCCGCCGCCGCGACATGCTCCGCGCCTCCCAGCGCCGCATTCAGGGCAAACGAGCCCGTATGCGTAAAGCAGTCCAGCACCCGCCGTCCCTTCGCAATCCGCGCAACGGCGGCGCGATTGTACTTCTGATCGAGGAAGAAGCCCGTCTTCTGCCCGTTTTCCACGTCTACGGAGTACACGACGCCGTTTTCCCGGATGGAGGTCACCGCGGACTCCGGGATCCGCTTTCCGGGGAGTTCATACCAGCCCTTTCCCTCGGAAAGCCCCTCCAGACGGCGCAGCGCGACATCGTTGCGCTCGAAGATGCCGTCAATGACCGCTCCGTCCTCCTCCAGCGTCCGCACGATTATCGGAAAGAGCAGCTCCTTGATGCGCTCCATGCCGACGGACAGCGTCTGCGTCACGAGCAGGTTCTCATAGCGATCCACCGTCAGCCCGGGAAAGCTGTCCGCCTCTCCGAAAATCACGCGGCAGCAGGAGGTGTCTGCGCCCATGACGGTCTTTCTGTAGTCCCAAGCATAGCGCACGCGGCGGCTCCAGAAGGCTTCGTCGAAGCGGTCGTTTGCATTGCGCGACAGAAGACGCACGCGGATCTTCGACTCGGGACTGTACAGACCCGTTCCGAGATACGCGCCCTTCGGCGAGCGCACGTCCACCAGCGCTCCCGCCTCCGGCAGCTGCTCCGAGGCGGTAATTTCCGTATCGTAAATCCACGGATGTCCCGCCAGAACACCCCGCTCGGCCTTGGCGGTCACGGTAAACACAGGATAGTCTCTCATGTCATTTCCTTTCATCAGCCGCTCGTCATGCGCCCTACTTGACAGGAGTGCGGCTGCAATGCTATAATATCGATATAAAAAGGGAGGCGAATTTCATGGCTGATAATCTGCCGATTTATCTGTTTCATCAGGGAACCAATTACCGCGCCTGGGAGCTCATGGGCGCGCATTATGAGGGAGACTCCGTCGTGTTCCGCGTCTGGGCTCCGAATGCCCGCGAGGTCAGCGTCGTGGGCGACTTCAACGGCTGGAACAATGCCTCCGATCCCATGACGCGCATCACCGAGGACGGATTGTGGGAGCTTTCCGTGCCGTCCGCGCGATTTGCGGGCGATGCTCTTCGCTATAAATACTGTCTGGACGGGCATCTGAAGGCGGATCCCTATGCCTTCTACGGGGAGACGCTGGATCATACCGCGTCCATTCTTTATAAGCCCGGGCTGACGTTCTCGGACGAAGCCTGGCGCGGTCTGCGGGCGAAATCACAGCGCACCCGCCGCGGCCGCACGCTTCCCTGTCCGATGAATATCTACGAGCTTCACCTGGGGTCGTGGCACACGAAGGACGATCTTTCGACGGAGAACGGCGAAAATTACCTGAATTACCGTGAAATTGCCGACAAGCTTGCGCCCTATCTTGTAAAAATGGGCTATACGCACGCGGAAATCCTGCCCGTCATGGAGTATCCCTACGACGGCTCGTGGGGATATCAGGTCTGCTCCTACTTCGCGCCGACGGCACGCTACGGCACCCCGGAGGACTTCGCCTATTTCGTGAACCGCCTGCATGAGGCGGGCATCGGCGTCATCCTCGATTGGGTTCCCGCGCATTTTCCCAAGGATGCGCACGGCCTCTACGAATTCGACGGAAAGCCCCTGTACGAGTATCAGGGTCGGGACCGCATGGAGCATGCCGGATGGGGCACGCGCTTCTTCGATGTGGGACGCAATGAGGTCGCGGCCTTCCTCATCTCCTCCGCCGTCTTCTGGATCACGCAGTACCACATCGACGGACTGCGCTGCGATGCCGTTGCGAGCATGCTCTACCTCGATTACGACCGTGCGCCCGGGGACTGGATTCCCAACCGCTACGGCACGAATATCAATCTGGAGGCCGAAGCCTTCCTGCGCCGCCTGACCGCCGCCGTACATTCGGCCGATCCCTGTGCGCTGATGATTGCCGAGGAATCCGCGTCCTATCCCGGCGTGACACAGCCGGTCGAATCCGGCGGCCTCGGCTTCGATCTCAAGTGGGACATGGGCTTTGCCAACGACATGTTCGACTATGTCGAAACCGACCCGCTCTTCCGCCGTCATAAGCACCGCGCGCTGAACTTCTCCATGATGTACGCCTTCCAGGAGCACTACATCCTCCCCGTGTCCCACGACGAGGTCGTGCACGGGAAGCGAAGCCTGATTGACAAGATGTTCGGCAGCTACGAGCAGAAGTTCTCCGGCATCCGCAGCTTCCTGGCCTTCATGATGGCGCATCCGGGCAAAAAGCTCCTCTTCATGGGCTCGGAGTTCGGCCAGTTCCGCGAGTGGGATTATCAGAACTCGCTTGAGTGGTTCATGCTCAAATACCCCAGCCACGATGCGCTGCACCGCTTCACTGCGGAGCTGAACCATTTCTATCTGGATACGCCCGCTCTGTGGGAGGATGACTTCACCTGGAAGGGCTTCCACTGGCTGCAGGCGGACGATGCCGATCACAATGTCGCCGCGTTCCGCAGAATCGGTCTGAACGGTCAGGCGCTCATCGCCGTCTCGAACTTCTCCGGAGCGCCGCTTACGGGCTATCAGCTTCCGGGACTGCGCCGCGGCGTCTACCGCGTGGTCTTCCACACCGACTGGCAGCGCTTCGGCGGTCAGACTCCGGAGGAGACCGCGGAGTACCAGACCTCGGGCCGCACGCTCATGAGCCAGACGCTCACCCTCGACATCCCGCCGCTCACGACCATCTATCTGCAGTACAGCCGCAATTCCTGAAAAAAACGCAGCGCGGCTTTTAAAAAAGGCAGGGGGTGCGCACACAGACGCACCGGAGCCTTTCATATACAAAGGGGCAGGTCACACTTCTTTTCATGTAAGGATCTGCCCCCTTCGTTTTTTTATTCCGCAGTTTTCTGCGCCGTGCTGTCCGCGGGGAGTCCCGCCGCGTTCTGCGCGAGGATCACGCCCACACAGGCAAACAGCAGCATGCGCAGCGGCGCATCCGTGATGTTGCGCGCATCTCCCGACAGGAGGAAGGCCGTCAGGCGCCCGACAATCGTCATGAGGATGAGGAAGACGCTTCCCAGATGGAAAAACAGCGCATGTCCCCGCCGTACCTCGCCGAAGATCGTCGATACCATGGACAGCAGCGCCATGACAATCATCGCCGACGCGAGGATGTCGTAGACAAAGTTGCGGATGACGGGCTCCACGGGATGCTCCATGTAGGTGACAATGAGCAGAATGCAGCCCCAGAAGATGACGAAGGAGGAAAGAAAGCGCGTCGTCTGCGGCACGCGCCCGTCATGACGTGCCTTCGCAAGGGCGGTCAGCACCGCACCTCCCACAGCCGTCAGCACGCCGTACAGGATCTGCACCGCACGCAGCTCCTGCATGCTGGAGAATACCTTCCACAGTCCCATGGCGGTGATGGCGAGCGAGGCTCCCGCAGCGGTGTACAGCCCCGCCATCGAGCGGATGGGGAAGCTTTCGGCAAAGCCTGCGAGCCTGTCCCTGCAGGGAAGCGACAGTACCGCGATGAGTCCAAGCATCAGCGCCGTATACAGCGGAACGACGCACGAGGCTGCAAACGGCTCATACAGCGCCGTATCCCAGTCGAAATGCGCGGACACCTCGATGCCGCGCAGAATCCCCGCGCATACGCCGAGAACCAGCACCATGCCCAGTCTGAAAGCGCCCTTGTTCTTCATGTATTCCGTATCCTCCGTATCTGTAAAAAAGAAAGCTCATAGGTCAGTATAACACTCCGCGCATGCCTTGTCAAACACATTTGCGGGGCTTCCGCGCCCCTGCCGCCGCCGTTTTTCCCTACAGGGGAAATTCCTTTTTATGGAAAACTGACAATTGACAGAAGGCACATCCGGCTGTATAATGGGCTTTGTAGTATTCGAAAAGAGGACGTTCTCTTTTCGTGAAGTATGGAACCCCGCCCCGCACCAAATCATTTTTGCAGAACGGAAGGAAATGTAGGTATGACCACTCTCATCGCAGGCATCGCTCTGTCCATTTTTGCCATTTTGATGATCGGCGTCGGCGTGTACGGCAATTTCCGCACGCGCAGCGTCAATAATTTTCTGCTCGGCGGCAGGAAAATAGGCTCGTGGATTTCCGCGTTTTCGTACGGAACCGCCTATTTTTCGGCCGTTGTTTTTGTTGGCTACGCAGGTATGCACGGCTGGAACATCGGTCTGGCCTCCCTGTGGATCGGCATCGGCAATGCGCTCATCGGCTGCTACATGGCGTGGAAGCTCCTTGCCGTGCGCACCCGTCAGATGACGCATAATCTCGAGGCGCGCACCATGCCGGAGTTCTTCTGTGCGCGCTATCAGAGCCGCAGCATGAAGCTCTATGCGGCAACGCTCATCTTCATCTTCCTCGTCCCCTACGCCGCATCCGTCTACAAGGGACTGGGTATGCTCTTCTCCGCCGTCTTTCCCGGTACGCCCGACTGGCTGTGCATGGCGCTCGTCGCCGTGCTGACCGCCGTATGCCTCACGCTCGGCGGCTATGTCTCCTCCACCATGACCGACTTCATTCAGGGATTCATCATGATCGCGGGCGTCATCATCATGGTCATCGCCTTTGCCGTCCGTCCCGAGGTCGGCGGCTTTGCCTCCGTCGTCTCGCGTCTGCGCAGCGTCGACCCGGAGCTTGTCAATCTCACGGGAGGAAAGTCCTTCCGCTTCCTGCTGTTCAATATCCTTCTGACCTCGTTCGGCACCTGGGGACTTCCGCAGATGGTGCATAAGTTCTATGCCATCCGCGATGAGCAGAGCATCCGCAAGGCCACCATCGTCTCCACCGTCTTCTGCGCCGTCATCGGCTGCGGAGCGTACTTCGTCGGCAGCCTCTCCCGCCTCTTCCTCGCGGCGACTCCGAGCGGCACGCCCGACATCGCCGGCTCATACGATGCCGTCATGCCCACGCTGCTCATGACCGTCTTCACAGGCTCCGTCGGCGCCAATATCATCCTGAGCATCATCCTCCTGCTGCTGCTCTCCGCGTCCATGTCCACCCTCTCCGCGATCGTCCTGACCTCCAGCTCCGCGATTTCCGTGGACATTCTGAAGACCCTGCGTCCCGACGTCTCCGAGCGCCGTCAGATGATCGTGCTCCGCAGTCTCTGCGTGCTGTTCGTCGCCCTGAGCTTCGCCTTCGCCTGCGCGAACATCAGCTTCATCGTGAACCTGATGTCCTTCTCCTGGGGCATCGTAGCGGGCTCCTTCCTCGGGCCCTATGTCTGGGGACTGTACTCCAAAAGGATCACCCGCACCGGCGCGTGGGCCGGACTCCTCTCGGGACTCGCCGTCGTGGGCGGCGCCATTATCGTCATGACCCTCGCCTCCGGCTTTGCCGCGGCGAAGGATGCCGCGCCCGTTCTTGGCGTTGCCGCCATGGCGGTCTCCCTCATCGTCACCCCCGCCGTCTCCCGCCTCTTCCCCGGGCACGGTAGGGTCTCAGACGAGATCGTCTCCCGCGCCTTCGTGTACCTCGAGCGCAGCCGTCACTGAAAATAAAAGGCTCCCCCCTTACCCCAAGGCCTTCGGCCGTCCGGTCATGAAAAAAAACAGGTCTCCCGGTGCTCGCGTCACGGGGGACCTGTTCGTCGTATTCCGCGCACCCCGCCGCCCCCCCTCCCTTGAGCTCCTGCTTTTCCCCCCTTGACAGAATGCCGGACCGCGGGGTATAATCTGTTTGCATCAAAACAGTTCCCGCAGGAACTTTTTTCAGCACAAAAGGGAGAATAAAAAATGAATGCCAACCAGGAGCTTCTGGCACAGCTCAGAGGCATCGCAAAAATTTTCGATCGGGAGTGCAGCGTCGTACGCGAGCGCTACGGCGTGACGCAGCCGGAGGTGGACATCGTCGGCTTTCTCGCGAATCAGCCCGAGCATGACACAGCTTCGGAAATTGTGGAGCTGCGCATGATTCCGAAGGCCAATGTATCCCAGGCCGTGGAGCTTTTGATCCGCCGGGGCTTTCTGACGCGGCGGACGGACGCCCAGGATCGCCGCCGCATCCATCTGACGCTGACGGACTCGGCCGCTCCTCTGATTCGCGACATCCGCGCCGCGCATACCCGTGTGGCGCGCACCCTCTTCGCGGGCTTTTCCCGTGAGGATCTCGCGCAGTACAGAAGCCTGAATCAGCGCATTGCCTCCAACGTGCGCGATGCGCTGTAAGGGAAGGGGGACAGGAAGACTCATGGATCAATCCCGCAATGAATTTCTGGAAACGGAGCCCGTAGGACGGCTGCTGCTCCGGCTTTCCGCGCCCGCCATCGCGGCGCAGCTCATCAACATGCTCTATAACCTCGTCGACCGCGTCTATATCGGGCATATCCCCGAAGTCGGAAGCCTTGCGCTGACGGGGGTCGGCGTATGCATGCCCGTCATCATGATCGTCTCCGCCTTCGCCGCGCTGGTCAGCATGGGTGCCGCGCCGCGCGCCTCCATCTGTATGGGACAGCGCGACACGGAGGGCGCGGAGCGCATTCTGGGCAGTTCCGTCGTGCTGCAGGCTCTGCTGTCCCTTCTTCTCACGGCCGTGCTGCTCATCTGGAACCGCCCGCTGCTGCTCGCCTTCGGCGCGAGTGAGAATACCATCGGCTACGCTTCCGGGTACATGAGCGTCTACGCCCTGGGCACCATCTTCGTCGAGCTCACGCTGGGGCTGAATGCCTTCATCACGGCGCAGGGACAGGCGAAAATCGGCATGCTGACGGTCGCCATCGGCGCCGTGGCCAACATCGTACTCGACCCGCTCTTCATCTTCGTCTTCGACATGGGCGTACAGGGCGCCGCGCTTGCGACGATTCTCTCGCAGGCCGTATCCTGCATCTGGGCCGTGGCCTTCCTCTGCAGCAAACAGGCGACACTCCGCCTTCGCCGTTCCTACATCCGGCTCGACTGGCAGCGGATCTCGCCCTGCCTCGCGCTGGGACTTGCGCCCTTCATCATGCAGGCGAGTGAGAGCCTGCTGTACGTCTGCTTCAATTCCTCCCTGCTGCGCTGGGGCGGAGATCTGGCAGTCGGCGCGATGACCATTCTGACAAGCGTCATGCAGATTGCGATGCTCCCGCTTCAGGGCTTTGCCCAGGGCGCGCAGCCGATTTCCAGCTATAATTTCGGTGCGAAAAATCCCGCTCGCGTGCGGCAGACGTTCTTCCTGCTGCTCGCGTGCGACATGGGGTATTCCATCCTGATCTGGGCATGCGTCATGCTCTTTCCCGGACGCTTCGCCTCGCTCTTCACATCCGACCCCGAGCTCATTGCCTACGCCTCCCGTGCGCTGCGCATCTACCTTGCGCTTCTGGGCTTCATGGGCATTCAGATCGCCTGTCAGATGACCTTCATCTCCATCGGCTACGCGCGCTCCTCCGTCATCGTCGCCGTCGTGCGCAAATTTGCCGTGCTGATTCCGCTGATCTATCTGCTGCCCCGTCTCTTCCGGGATCCTGTGACCGGCATCTACGCCGCAGAGCCCATAGCCGATTTCTGCGCCTATACCTTCACCGCCATCCTGTTCTCCGTCCAGTTCCGCCGCGCACTTAAGGCTTTGGAGTCAGACTCCGATTCAATACGCTCCTGAAGTCTTTACTTTCACGCGAAAATGCTGTATAATACGGTGAAATGACTGAAATTTCCCCCTCGCCGGGCGGCTCCGTCTCTTCCCCCATCCAGCGCCCGTCCGATATCTTTTGAAATCCAGAGGTACAAGCCATGAAAATGGGCATCGTAGGTCTGCCGAACGTCGGCAAAAGCACGCTTTTCAACGCCATCACGGATGCCGGCGCGGAAGCCGCCAACTATCCCTTCTGCACCATCGAGCCGAATGTCGGCATCGTCTCCGTTCCGGACGAGCGTCTGGACAAGCTCGCCGAGATGTATCATCCCGAGAAGTACACGCCCGCCACCATCGAGTTCGTGGATATCGCCGGACTCGTCAAGGGCGCATCCCGCGGCGAGGGTCTGGGCAACAAGTTCCTCGCCAACATCCGCGAGGTGGACGCCATCGTCCATGTCGTGCGCTGCTTCGAGGATGAGAACATCCTGCATGTCGACGGCTCCGTCGATCCGCTGCGCGACATCGATGTCGTCAATCTCGAGCTGATTCTCGCCGACATGGAGACCGCCGAGCGCCGCCGTGACCGTGCGCTGAAGCTGGCAAAGGGCGACCGCAAATTCGCTGCCGAGGCCGAGCTCTTTGAAAATCTCTCCCGTCACCTGGCGGACGAGCATCCTGCGCGGAGCTTCGAATGCTCCGAGGAGGAGCGTGCCGTCATCGCCACGGCGACGCTTCTGACCGCGAAGCCCGTCATCTACGCCGCAAATCTCGACGAGGACGGCTTTGCGGATTACGAGAACAACGATTTCTACCGCCGCGTAGCAGACCGCGCCCG
>CAVGLF010000086.1:8663-9506 GCA_963630045.1 Butyricicoccaceae bacterium
GGCCGATATCATCGCGCTGCCGCCCGAGGAGCGCGGCGAGTTCCTCTCCGAGCTCGGCATCCCCGAGTCCGGCCTTTCCCGTCTCATCAAGCTGAGCTACCGCATGCTGGGACTCATCTCCTACCTGACCGCCGGTCCCAAGGAGGTTCGCGCCTGGACGATTGAGAAGGGCACGAAGGCGCCTCAGGCCGCCGGAAAGATCCACAGCGACTTCGAGCGCGGCTTCATCCGCGCCGAGTGCGTCTCCTATGAGGAGCTGATTGCCTGCGGCTCCATGACTGCCGCCCGTGAGAAGGGACTCGTCCGCTCCGAGGGACGCGATTACGTCATGCGCGACGGCGACGTCGTGCTCTACCGCTTCAATGTCTGATCGGGCTGCCGCTCCCGTGCGGGAGCGCATTCACATGCTGGATCTTCTGCGCGGCGTGATGATTCTCCTCATGGCGGGTCATCACCTGCTCTACGATCTGGTCTATATGTACGGGCTTCCGCGCATTCTGGTGGAAAACCCCGTGATTCGCATCGGATCGCCTCTGGGTGCGGGGATCTTCATCGCCATGTCCGGCGCAACAGCCTCCGTATCGCGCTCGAACCTGAGGAAGGGGCTGCGCATCCTGCTCGCGGGACTCGCGGTCACGGTCGTCACATTCTTCTTCGACCGTGCGGATGTCATCGTCTTCGGCATCCTGCAGTTCCTGGGCGTATCCACGCTGATCTACGCCGCAGCCGCTCCTCTCTGGAAGCGCGTGCCGCGTCCCATCATGCCGGCCGTGTGCGGAGCGGGTCTGGCGCTGTCCCTGCTGCTGCGGAGCAGCATTTCCGGAGGCGCGTGGTTCCTCGTAC
>CAVGLF010000087.1:0-9392 GCA_963630045.1 Butyricicoccaceae bacterium
CCTTCGATATTGCAACAATCAACCCGAGTCAATAGCCACATTTCATCGTATCAATCTCTATTTCGCAACCTCTGTGCGGGAGTGGTGTAGGAATAATCTACACCACTCCTCGCCATATCACCGTCAAGATTGAGCGGCATCCGAAGCTTTGCGCACTCTGATAGTTCGCTCTCAGCTGAAAGCCCAATGTGGTTTTCACGCTCTTTGCCTTTTCAAGATCGGCTATGCCGTATCGTTTCCTTCCGGCCTCTGTCAGCGTGCCGTCCTCATTCTGATACCGCCGCACACCCCATTTTTTGACCTTTTATGCCTTCTCTCTTCATAAAAGGACATGTTTTGCCCGCGAAGAAAAAGAAAGAGCCGGGACACTTTTTGACGGTGTCCCGACTCAAGGTAATGCTTTCGTCAGCATGGCAAAAAGAAGCGGTGTTGACGAATACGCGATAAAATACATGGTCGATCATGCAATTTCAGACATAACGGGAAAAGTATATACTCAAGAGAGAATGGGCGTGGTTAAGGTATGAAACAAAATTAGAATAGATTGTAAAAAAGAAGATGCACAATCATCGCTGGCCTTTCCACCCTTGTAAAACAAAACGCGGGGATGCCGCAATCGGACGTATAATCGCCCGGGCATCCCCGCGTTTTCTTTTGTAAGGAGAAAATTTCAGCGTTCGGTGTGATATGCCCGGACGCGCGCAAGCCTCCAATCGCCCCGCGCATCCGTAATCTGAACGAAGAGCCGTTTCGTCATGACGGTCGGAAAGCGGCAGATGCGCTTGTGCCCGATGGTATGCCCTTCGAAGACCGTGACCGGCTCGCGGGCGTCGATGCCCGCCAGAATGCGGAAGGCCGTGACGGACTCGCCCTCACGGATGTCCTCCTCCAGAATGACGGCATCGACCGGGGTGCGCTCCTGCGCCGTAAGGACGGCGGTGTCATCCGTACGCTCCGGCTCGCCGAAGGGGAGGGGACTGCCGTAGCGGCGGTCGAGCTCGCGGCGCAGCTCCCGCAGACGCGCGAGGGATGCCTCGGGAATGAGGCCGCGGTCATCCGGCGCAAC
Source organism: Butyricicoccaceae bacterium (assembly GCA_963630045.1). Lineage (GTDB taxonomy): Bacteria > Bacillota > Clostridia > Oscillospirales > QAMX01 > JAAZKA01. The sequence continues at coordinate 1,067 of CAVGLF010000087.1, forward strand.
GTTGATGAGGAGGTTGGCGCCCCGCCCGACGCTGTACTCATAGCATCCTGCGAGTGCCTCCACGCTCTTGAGGGAGGGATCGGGCGTACCCGCGTAAAACCAGGTATCGTGCAGCTTCATGTCGCACTCCGCGGGGAGGAAGAGGCGTCCTCCGAGCGTCTCCCTGTCGCGATGCAGAACCGAAAGCTCGAGGCTTTCGACCTCCGACGGATTCGGATCGGGCGCGTAGCCGTTCTCATTGCCGACCCAACGGACATCGGGATCCCACATGTTGAAGATCAGAATCCCGGGCTGAAGCGAGCGGATCGCCGCGATGATGCGCGCCTGGTCGTATTCATGCCCGTCCGAGCCGCAGCCGTCGAACCACAGGTAGTCGATTTTGCCGTAGCTTGTCAGAAGCTCGCTCAGCTGACGGATGAAGAAGTCGTCGTAGGCCGAAGGATCGTCGAAGCGAACCTCGCCCTGCCATTGAGCGGGGGAGTAGTACAGTCCGACGCCGAGCCCCGCCTCACGGCAGGCATCCGTGAACTCGCGCACAACGTCGCCCCTTCCGTCCTTCCACGGAGAGGCTGCGACCGAGTACCGGGTACAGGCGCTGGGCCAGTTCGCAAAGCCGTCGTGATGCTTGCAGACGAGAATCGCGTAGCGGCAGCCGAGCTCCCGCGCTGCGGCAATCCACTGACGGCAATCCAGAGCCTCCGGGTTGAAGGCAGAAGCCGGCATCGGCGTCCCGTCCCAGTCGGTATGCCCGGGGAAAAAGGTGCGGATGCCGAAATGGAAGAACATGCCGAGCTCCCAGTCAAGAAAGCGCAGCTGCTCCGGAGACGGTCTGATCATCGCACATGCTTCCTTTCTGATTTGTCGGAATTTACTGCATGCTCAGCGTACGCCGAAAAGAAAGCTCCGTGGTATGGTGCCAGAGCGCACCGGCGCGCAGAATGGGCTTTTCGAAGCCGTCGCAGGCCATGGCATTGGGATAGTACTGCGTCTCCAGGCAGAGCCCGCTGCGCGGAGCGTACGCCGCACCGTCCTTGCCCCGGCGCGGGGTCAGAAAATTCGCGGCGTAGAACTGGATGCCCGGGAGCGTTGTGCGGACGGTCATTTCGATGCCGGAGAGATCTCCGCAGAGGACGGCGGCAGGGGAGGCGGACAGGCAGAAGTTGTGGTCGTAGCCGCCGCAGTTATGAAGCTGGACGTCATCCGCCCCAAGGTCCTGCCCGACGGGCTTTGCCGTGCGGAAATCGAAGGGCGTGCCGGCAGCGGGGAGCTTTTTGCCCGTGGGAAGCGTCGCGGCACTGTTTTCAAGGAATTCCTCCGCCGAAATCTGCAGGGTATGTCCGAGGACGGAGCCGGAGCCGTTTAAGTTAAAATAGCTGTGATTCGTCAGATTGCAGAGCGTATCCCGGTCGGAGGACGCTTCGTACTCCAGCGTCAGCGTATCGTCATTCAGAAGATAGCTCACGCCGACGTTCATTGTGCCGGGGTAGCCCTCTTCACCGTCGGGGGATACGCGCGAAAAGCGCACGCCGTGCTCCAGCACCTGCGCCGCCCAGACGTATTTGTCAAAGCCGCGCAGACCTCCGTGCAGATGGTTTTCCCCGTCGTTCTTCGCAAGCGCGAAGTGCTCGCCGTTGAGAGTAAAGGCCGCGCCGCCGATGCGGTTGCCCACGCGTCCGACGCAGGCTCCGAGATAGCCGTCATTGTGCTCATACTCCGCAAGGGTGTCATAGCCCAAGACGACATCCGTCCACGCATCGCCGTTTTTCACGAGCAGCCGGCGGATGGTCGCGCCGTAGTCTAAAATCTCGACCGAAAGACGGTCATTTGCAAGAATATAGGCACAAACCTCCTGCCCCCCGGCCGTAATGCCGAAGGGTCGCTTTTCGACTGAAATTGACATGTTTTAGTCCTCCCTGATAAATGTACCGAATATCATTATATACGCGCGGACGGGAAACTGCAATGGGCAAAAAAGATGCAGATTCTCCATTCCGCAGTATATTCTCACCCGAAGATCCTGCCGTATACGGCTTTTATGAGATCCCACAGGGCGCTTCCGGCGGAGCCTGTGACGATCAGGATGACCATGTAGGCCAGAAGGCTCGCGTGCTTGATGTACTCATGGCGAATGGTGAAATAGAAGTTGAACTGCCCCTGAAGATTTTCCTCACGGGTGACCCGCCATTGGTAGGTCAGCGCATGATCCGCGTCGAACTCCTCCGGGAGGTATCCCTCATACAGCTTTTTCTCCAGTCTTCGGGTCGTGTAGCAGTTGGAATCGTTGATTTCATAGTCCTCCGGCATCGAAATGGTGACGGAGGCTTTTTTCAGCTTCTGCCTGTGAAAGGCGCTGATCCGATTGATCTCCTCGGGCAGCGCGCGAACCTCGTTGATGCGCACGGAGTAGCCGTAGTGATCGGATACGACGGGGCTGGTGATCAGGGAGTGCAGGCGGCTGATCTGTGCCTGCACGTCCCGCTCGGGATGGAAGACGCGGTCCAGGGATTTGTGCGGGATGCGGAAGATGAAATACGCCTCGTCGTTGGCGAGCATGGGCAGGAGGGATTGAAAGGGCAGTTCCAGAAGCGTACCGTCAGCCAGAGGACGGCAGGCATACTCAAGCTCGGAAAAATGCACGAGATCGATGACCTTGCCGTTATAGGCAAGCTCCGAGGTGCAGCGGTTCTTCCGGTAGTCGATCAGCCCTGAAACGCCGAAGATGGCGTACATCATGCTCTGCGTGCGGATGTTCACACTGACATCATCGATTTCCTCACGCCGTACGGAAAACGGAATATAGATATGCAGCCCGGTGGTCTTCAGTACTCCGCGGATGTGAACCACGACATCGACGAAGCTCCTTCCCGCGGGATTCAGCCATTCGTTCAAGTGAATGGTGCTGGTGTCATCCCCCGTCACCCAGAAAGCCCATCCGTCATCGGTAAAATAATTGTTGCTCCCCACGTTCGGCCAAATCCTCCCGGTACAAGTCATGCCGGGCCCCTCAGAGTCCGCGAATTCCAAAGCAGAATCACGCGTCCCACCAAAAAAAGCCCTCAGCGATACAATTGTACCACACGCCGCATCATTTGTCACCCGATTTTTATGCGGGGGGGGAGGGGGATGCGCCTTCTTTCTTGACTGGCTGTATGTGCTCCGGCAATTCACACAAGCATCCCTTCCCCCACAAAACCCGCATACTTCGCTTGTAACCCGACGCGGGATGTGGTATAATGGACACACGAAAGCGTTATCCGTCCGTAATTGGAGGAAAGCCGCGGACAGGCTCATCCTTTTTTGACGAAGGAGGGGCTTTCACTCGGCGCCGCAGGTTTATACTACGACAGAAAAGAGGATACTATCATGAGCAAACTTCCCGTTGGTATTCAGGTCTACGGACTGCGTGATCTTCTCGAAAATACCCCCGAAAAGTTCGAATCCGTCATGCAGCAGGTCAAGGATATGGGCTACGACGGCGTCGAGCTCGCCGGACTCTACGGCCTTGAGCCCGCCTACGTGCGCGACACGCTCAAAAAGATCGGCCTTGAGCCGATCAGCGCCCATGTGCCGCTTGTCGACATGATGGCGGACGCGGAGAAGGTCGCATGCGACTACACCACAATCGGCTGCAAATACGTCGTCGTGCCGTATCTGCCCGAAGAGTTCCGTCACAACACCCCCGGCTACCCGACGGTCATCGAGGCGATGAAGAAGATCGGCGCCGTCATGAAGGCGCACGGCCTGAAGCTCCTCTATCATAACCATGACTTCGAGTTCGTGAAGCTCGAAAACGGTCTCTTCGGCTTTGACGATATCTATGCCCAGGTTCCTGCGGATCTGCTGATGGTCGAGCCGGATACCTGCTGGATCAAGGTGGCCGGACAGGATCCCGCCGGATATGTCCGCAAGTACGGCTCCCGCTGCGAGATCGTACATCTGAAGGACTTCATCAAGGAAGGCAATCCGAAGAATCTGTATAAGCTCATCGGCATCGACACCGAGGAGGCTGCGGGCGATACCGGCATGTTCGAGTTCCGCCCCGTGGGCTTCGGCCAGCAGATCTGGGAGCCGATCCTGAACGCGGCACTGGAGGCCGGCAGCAAGTGGGTCATCGTCGAGCAGGATGAGCATTATGACCTCTGCCCGCTGGAAGCCGCCCGCAGAAGCCGCGAATATCTGAAGATTCTGGGCTGGTAAAACAGCAAAAGGCCTTGCCGGCCTGCTTTGACCGAGGCCCCGGTCTTAAGCTCATTAGAAAACGCTTAAGACCGGGGCCCCTTTTTTGCTCTCAAATGACGGACGATTAATAAAAGCAGTATAATAAGCGGCGGCCGATCAAACCGGATTGCATTAGGAAAAATAGGGTGATATAATAAAAGCAGTAATATTACAAAATGGGGTAGGTGTCCCTGCCCCCATCAAAAAAGAGATGACCCGATTCAAAATCTGAGCGAAGGCTCCCGATCATGCAGATCGGCAGCCTTCGCGGTTCAATGAGGAATGATTAAGATGTCCGGGACGCCTGAGCACAGAATCTTTGAAGAGAGAATCGATGAGGAAGTAAACAACGCCTTCTGCATCATCCGCGTGGAGCTGGATGAGAGGGGAGAGCCTGCGGACTGGACCTTCCTGTATGTGAATGAGACGCTGGCCCGGCTTGAAGGGCGGGAGCCGGAGGAGCTTGTCGGACACAGGTTCTTCGAGCTGTTCCCGGAGCGCGACCGCTCAAGGCTTGCACTTCACTACAGGGCCGCGTGGCAGAACAGGAACGTTTCCTTCGATGACGTGTCCGAGGAGACGGGACGGTATGTGCATATCGACGTCTGTCCCATAGGACAGCCGGGGCTGTGCGCCTGCATGCTCCGCAACATCAGCCGGGACATACTGGAGAAACGGCGGGTGCAGGAGGAAAAGGACGCGCTGCTGCATGCCTATGAGGAAGAGCGCCGCGTGAACGGGCTGATCCGGCACTATGCGGGCGCCTTGGGCATCGTATTTCCGCTGGTCATCAGTCTGGACTATCTGGCGGATTCCTATGAGATGGTCGAGTACGACAATTTCCTCAATAAAACCGCATCAAGAAGCGGTACGATCGATGAGCTGATCCGTGTCGGAGCCTCCACCGTGCCGGATGCGCAGCTGGCGCGCAGGTTCTGGGAGCTCTTCAATCGGGAGGCGGCAATGGAGGCCTTCCGCTCGGGAAAGCGTGAAATCTCCCTGCGCCATCCGCAGAACGGAGACGACGGCCGGGTTCACTATCTGAACACGCAGCTGATCTGCACGGACTGCACGCCGGAGTGCTTCCGTGCGATTGCCATGTCCAGCTGCATCGATGAGGAGATGGAGCGTGACCGCGCCATCGTGCGCGCCGCCGAGCAGACGCGGGTTGTGCGGGCGCTGTCCGATATGTACTCGACCATCGTGCGCGGCGAACTCGGCGTGATGAGCTACCGCGTGCTCAAAAGCCCGAAGAGCCTGAAGGAGCTGCTCGGAAACCGAGAGGAGGGCAGCTTCCGCGAAATCCTGGTGCCGATGGTGGAGCGAATCATCCGCGAGGATGCACGGGAGGCCATGCTCGATTTCATGAACCCGGACAAGGTGGCCGAGCGCGTGCAGAAGGCCGACACCCTCAGTACGGAGTATCCGACCGTCTGGGGCGAATGGTTCGAGGGACGCTTCGTCGTGCAGGAGCGCGATGAGACGGGCGCGGCGCTGTCGGTGCTCTTCCTTGCGCGGAATATCACAGAGGAAAAGGAGCGCGACCTGCGGCAGCGCGAGGAGCTGCGCGCGGCGGCGGTCGAGGCGGACAAGGCCAATATCTCCAAGACGAACTTCCTGCGCCGCATGAGTCACGATATCCGTACCCCCCTGAACGGCATCGTCGGCATGCTGCACATCATGGACAATAACGAAGGCAATCGGGAAAAGTACCGGGAGTGCATGGACAAAATCCTGCAGTCGGCGGATTACCTGCTGACGATCGTCAACAACGTGCTGGATATCAGCCGCATGGAGTCCGGCGAAATCGAGCTGGAGTACAGGCCCTTTGACCTGGAGCGGCTGCTTCTGAATACGATGCCCATCATCGCAACGAATGCCGCGCAGAACGGCGTAATCTTCCGCAGCAGCCCGGAGGACATTCACATCCGGCATCGCTGCTGCATCGGGAGCCCCGTGCATTTAAACCGCATCCTCATGAATATCGCGTCCAATGCCATCAAATACAACCGCGAGGGCGGCAGCCTTTCCGTAAGCTGCCGTGAGCTCGTCTGCGACGGCGAGCAGGCAAAGTACGAATTCGTCTGCGAGGACACGGGACTCGGAATGTCGGAGGAGTTCCAGAAGCACGCCTTCGAGCCCTTCACACGCGAGGGAAAGCCCACGACGACCAGCTTCTCCGGCTCCGGCCTGGGGCTGTCCATTGTGCGGGAAATCGTCGGCAAGATGGGCGGAACCGTCGAGCTTCACAGCCGGGAAAACGTCGGTACGACCGTGCGGATCACGGTGGCGATGACGCTCGACAGAAATTACGAGAAGACGATCCGCGAGGAGCAGTCGGACGGGAAGCTTCCCGATCTCGCGGGACACCGTGCACTGCTGGTGGAGGACAACGAGATCAACATGGAAATCGCCACGGTGCTTTTGGAGGAGATGGGACTCTCCGTCACCAAAGCCGAGAACGGACGGCGCGCCGTGGACATTTTCGCAAAATCCGAGCCCTATACCTTCGACCTCATCTTCATGGATATGATGATGCCCGAGATGGACGGGCTGGAGGCAACGCGCGCCATCCGGGCGCTGCCCGTGCCCGATGCCGCATCCGTGCCGATCATCGCCATGACGGCGAATGCCTTTGCGGAGGACAGAAAGGCCTGTCTGGAAGCGGGCATGAACGATCATGTCGGCAAGCCCATTGACCCCGGCGAAATCGCACGCGCCATCCACAGCTGCCTGAAGCGGTAACGCTTCCGTCACATATGCAATAAAGAGCCCGCAGCCCATTCCCCATGCATGAAGGACAGGGGGAAAATGGACTGCGGGCGTTTTCATGATTCCGGAATGAATCGGGAAAAAGCTCAATCCAGGGGATCCGGGGCGGTGATGGACTCGGTGCGGTAGATGAACCGGACGGAGCCCGTCATGTCATCGCCGATGCCGGAGAAGGAGTTATAGCGGCGGGAGACATCGATGACGGCGGAAAGACGGTCGCCGAGTGCGCTGAGATTGCCGTCCACGGCATCGGTGAGCTTCTGAATGCCCTCCTCATTGAACTCGCTGAGTCCGTCCGAGAGCGCTCCGGCGCCGTCGCACAGATCGGTGATGCCCTCGATGAGTGCGGGCATATTGCTTCTGAGCTCCTCCGCGCCGTCACGGACGGCGGTCACGCCGGCGGTATAGGCCGCAAGTCCCTCATAGAAGGTGTTGTAGCTGTCCAGCTGCTGCTTGAGCGTGCGCAGGGACTCGGCGCCCGCGGAGACCTGCTTTGCTGCCGCGGCAATCTGGGTCTGAACATCGGAGCCGGACATCTTGTCCGTGATGATGGACTGAATCTGCTCCTCGGTCTTTGCGTCCACGGTGGCCTTCACCTCGTCGGAGGCCATCTGAGCCTCCAGATTCTGAGAGATGATGCCCTGCACGGCATCGGAGGCCATCTGCTGCTCCACAGCGGCGGTAAGAGCGGCCTGCTGCTCGGAGCTGACGGCACCGGCGGCGACGCCCGCGTCATAGGCTTCCTGCGTCAGATTCTGAGAAGCGAGCACCTGCTGCCATACGTTTTCCTGCACGGCGGCCACGACCTTTTCCCGAACGACGGCTTCCACGGCCTGCGTAACGGCGGCACGGACGGTGCTTTCCTCGGCACGGACGGCGGCTTCGACCTGGGTGCGCGCCTGGGATTCGGCGTAGCTGTCCGCCTGACCGAGCTTGTTCAGCGCGGAGCTCAGCACGGAGGCGTAATTGTCAATCGTCAGAGCGGGCAGCTCCAGTCCGGAGGAGGCGATCTGAGCGTTTGCCGTGGCCAGAAGCGTGTTGAATACCTGACCGGCGCCGTCATTCAGGCTGTCGTTGTTTTCCGAGAGCTGATTCAGACCGTCGGCAAGCTGATCGACGCCGCTGGAAAGGTCGCCGGACTTTTCCAGCAGGGTGCACAGCCCGTCGCGCAGTTCTCCGGAGCCGTCCATGAGCTGCTCCATGGCATCGGTGAGCTTTGTGAAGGAGTTCTGCAGATCCTCGAGATCGAGCTCGTCCGCGGCGCTTTCGTCCAGATCACTGAAGACGGAGTTGGTTGCAACGGTCAGAGAGGTGACAAGCTCGAAATCGGTGACGT
>CAVGLF010000088.1:0-9291 GCA_963630045.1 Butyricicoccaceae bacterium
ACTGCTTAGAAGGCAGTTGCTCTATCCACCTGAGCTACAGGCGCAGGTATCGCAGAAAAAGGGGAAAGGGGAACGATGGAGCGGGTGATGGGAATCGAACCCACGCAGCCAGCTTGGAAGGCTGGAGCTCTACCATTGAGCCACACCCGCATGACGCCTGTGCCGTCCCTTTTGCAAAGAGTGCCGCTCGTGAAGTCCCGGAGGGAAACAGGCTGCTGCAGGAAAACGTCCCTGTCCGGATGAGCAAACGCTCCGCGACACGTTGCCTTGTTGCGCGCTAGGATATATTACCACATTTTTCTCCGCTTGTCAAGACCTGTGAGCAAAGATTTTTTCCCGGGGATTTTTTCCCCGGGGATTTTCCTCCGGGAGGGGCGCTTTTTCCCTCCCTGCCCTTTCTCTCTCCCCCCTTCTCTCGCCGCGGCGGCCTTTCCCCTTTTTCCCCCAGCACGGGGGCAGAGTGAATTATCCTTTACAAAATCCGGTCTATGCCGTATAATAACCGTATGATAAGTGACGCAGATCATCCCGGCGCAAGCCGCCTTTCATGTCCCGTTTTTTATACTTTTACAGACGAAGGGGAGGGCATTTTTCGATGAAGCCGCGTATTCTGATCACACCGTCGTACGACTATGCTCCGGGGAAGCCGAGGTCCGATTTCCGCTACGGGCTGAATTCGACGTATACGAAGGCCATAGCCGCGGCTGGAGCGCTGCCCCTCGTCTGTCTGGATGAAAACGCTGCGGAGCTTCTGGAGGAGGCCGACGGCGTCCTCTTTTCCGGAGGAGTGGACTGGGACCCGAAATACTTCGGCGAGACGGTCCTGAACTCCACGGTGGAGCTCTCGCCCGAGCGGGATGTGCCGGAGCTGGAGCTGTTTTGCCGCGTGCTGGAGCGGGGGCTCCCGATTCTCGGCATCTGCCGCGGCATCCAGACGATCAGCGTCGCCCTGGGCGGGAGCCTGTGGCAGGACATTCCGGCGCAGCTGCCCGATGCACTTGCGCACAGCGGGACCCGGCACGAGGTCTTCACACAGGAGGGCTCCCTCATACGCAGGCTCTGCGGCGAGCGCTTCGTGACCAACAGCTTCCACCATCAGGCGGTGCGCGACCCCGGACGCGGCATGCGCGCAACGGCGCACGCCCCGGACGGCGTGATTGAGGCTACGGAGCACGAAACGCTTCCCATCTGGGGCTACCAATGGCACCCCGAGTACATGACGGGACGCGTACGAGCCGAGGGACTTGAGGAAATGGGAGAAATTTTCCGCGATTTTGTCCGCCGCTGTGCGGAAGAAAACAGCAGGTGATACAATTGGCAGGATATAAAACCATCAATCTGGAGCAGGGGCTGCCGACGGCGGATCGGGCGATTCGCCGACTGACCTACGAGCTGGCGGCGGCAAAGAGCATGGGCTATACGGCAATCAAGCTCATCCACGGCTACGGCTCCTCGGGCAAGGGCGGCGTTCTGCGCGTCGAGGTGCGGGAGTACCTCCTGCGGCGGCATCGCCGCGGCGACATCCAGGCCTTCATCGCCGGAGAGCGCCTCTCGATTTTCGATGAGGACACGCGCATCGCGATGGGGCTCTGTCCGGAGCTTCGCTCCGACCGCGATCTGGACCGTCACAACAACGGCATCACCGTCGTGATCCTGTAGGCTGCGATTCTTTGGGTAGGGAGGGCTACCGATGACGATACTCGATCTTTCCGGCAGCTGGAGCTGCGCCTATACCCGTCCGGGCGGGACGGACTTCCGCTTTGCCGATGAGCATCAGGACGAGATCCTGCGCCGCTTCGCCGAAGGCGATGCAGTCCCCGCGTCATTTCCCCATACCATCCTCGTGCCCGGCGTCTGGGACGATCAGCCGGAGAGCTTTTCCGGCGAGGACACGGCGGTGAATCCCGACTACGCGCCCGTGCGCTTCCCGATGCCCCGGACCCCCGATGCCTCACTTCCCTACATCGTCGGCACGGTCTGGTACCGGCGCAGCTTCACGGCCGGCGAGCCGTGCTCCCATGCCGTGCTGGAGCTTGACTCCGTCATGACGCGGGCGCGCGTGTGGGTCAACGGAGCCTGTGCAGGCTGTGTCCGCGGCTATTCCGCGCCGCATACCGTATCTCTGGACGGATTTCTCCGCGCGGGTGAAAACGAGCTCATCATAGCCGTGACGAACGACCCGGACATGCACCTGGGCTGCCATGTGCGCGGCTATAAGGGCTTTTCGGGAGAGCTCGGTGCAGTTTCCCTGCGGCTGACGGGCGCATGCCGCATCGCGGATGCCGCGGGCTTTGCGCGCGACGAAAAATTTTTCACCATCGATGCCCTCCTCGAAGGGGATACGGAGGGCGCGGAGCTCGGGTACAAGGTCATGGACGGCCTGCACGCTGTCCGCGAGGGCAGCTTCCCCGTCGAAGGACTCTCGCTGCGGCGGGACATCCTCTCCATGGGGCTCGCGCCGTGGAGTGACATCACGCCGAAGCTGTATGAGCTGCGGCTCGTGCTGCGGAGCAAGGACGGCGTCTGCGACCGAAGGACGCTGCCCCTCGGGCTGCGCACGCTGCGCGCGCACGGCACGCAGCTGACCCTGAACTCCTCCCCGATTTTCCTGCGCGGCTCCACGGAGCATGCCTACTACCCCGAAACCTGCACCCCGCCCCGGGATGCACGGACATACGCGAAAAATCTGCGCGTCCTCCGCTCTCTTGGCTTCAACTTCCTGCGTTTTCATACGAGCGTACCCTGCGAGGGCTGCCTGCAGGCGGCGGACGAGCTGGGCTTTCTCGTGCAGCTCGAGGCGCCCGTCGGATGCACCCCGCGCGAGTGGGAGGAGATCCTGCGCTTCGTGCGCCGTCACCCCTCCGCCGCCATCGCCTGCGGAGGAAACGAGCAGCTTCTGGACGAGGAGCGCATTGCGGAGCTGGCCGCGGACGCGCGCGTGACGCATGAGCTGGCACCGGCGCTTCTGTATAACCCCCACGAGGCACTGCGCGGCGTGGAGTACGGCTGGTCGGACTCCGACATGGGCGAGTGCACGTCCGAGCCCTTCCCCCACAACCCGCAGAGGCTGGCCGCCCTGAAGCGCTTTTCCGATGTTTTCGGGCAATACTCCTGGGGATTTTTAAGCTACGACTCCGCAGAGGGCGACTGTGCGGAGCTGGACCGCCGTCTGACGGTCTACGAACGTCCCTGCCTGTCCCACGAGATGGGCATCTACGGCAGCTATATCGACCTCTCACTGGAGCCGCGCTACTCCGGGACGCGCATCGGCGCGGATCTGTACCGCGGGGCGCGGGAATACATGGAGCACGAGGGGATGCTCGACCGTGCGCGGACATTTTATGAAAACTCCTGCGCGCTGGTCGCCTCCATACGAAAGCACAACGTCGAGACGGCGAGGAAATGCCGGAGGCTCGCGGGCTTTGACTATCTGGGCGTCATCGACTATCACTGGCACCGCACGGGCTATCCCTGCGGCATTCTGAACGAATTCTATGAGGAAAAGCCCCATGAGACGGCGTCGGAGGTGCTTTTATGGAACAGCCCGACCGTGCTGCTGTGGGATCATCACAACCGCTTCACCTATGACGCGGGCGAGACGGTTTCCTGCGCCATGCTCGTCTCGCGCTATGAAAGCGGGAGCCTTGCGCGGGGCACGCTTTCGTGGGAGCTGCTCTCGTCCTCGGGGCGCCTTGAGGCCTCGGGCGAGTTGGTGTCGGAGGAGATCCCGGAGGGCAGCGTAGCTCAGGCCGCCGTCTTTTCCGTAACGCTTCCCCGATGCACGGGGGCACATACGCTGAGCGTCGTTCTTGAGTCATGCGGCGTGACGCTGCGCAATCACTGGAAGCTGTGGAGCTTTGCCGCGGCAGAAAACGAGCCCATCCCGGAAAACGTCCGCGCGGTACCGGAGCTTACCCCCGAGGGACTCGAGTACGTCCTCGGCGGAGGGCGGCTGCTCGTCAACTCGGCGCGTCCGCTTCCGGCGGAGAAGACGATGTTCCGACCCGTCCCGGCAGGGCGTCCCTTCGGCGCGACGGGCACGGTGGTGCATCCGCATCCGGCGCTGGCGGACTTCCCGCATGAGGGCTGGTGCGACTGGCAGTGGAAGAGCCTTCTCGATTCCGGCGAGGCCATCCGCTTCGGCACGCCCGCCTCCCCGACCGTAGATGCCGCGTTTGCGCCGGTGGTCGAGGTGATATCGGGCTTCAAGAATCTCGACCGCCTGTCGGCTCTGTCCGAGTACGATGTCGGAGCGGGACGGCTGATGCTCTGCGGACTGCGCTTCGGCGTCTCCCCCGAGCAGCGGGCGCTGAAGGCAGCCCTGGTGCGCTACCTCGCGGGGACGCTTCAGCCCGCACCCGCTCTGGACGCAGACCTCCTGCGCGCACGGATGGCGTGTACAGAGCAGGCGTCCGACCATCTGGAAACCGACCGCGGCTTTGACGAAAACGCTCAGGCCGGCAGCTGAATAACGGCAGCCCCCGCGGGACTGCCCGTTTGAATCAAAAAACCCTTTTTGCACTTCGGGAGAGGACCCTTCCGAGCTCCTTTTTTTCGTCCGGGAGGGTTCGGGGGGCACCCCCCCGGGCCCTCAAAAAAAAGTCCCCCGGGGATTACGGCAGTCTGAAGTGCCCCCCGCAAAAAAGGGAAAAAACCCCACACCGAAAGGAGGATCTCCCCAAAGTGCCCGTATTCTCACGAATCGCCGCATGGATCATTGCGGCGGCGCTGATGTTTTCCGGAAGCGTGCGTCCTCTTTCGGAGGACAGCGCACAGGATCTCCTGCTGGCTCGCTGCACGGCGGGCTTCGAGCTGACAGGGGAGGACACCCTCTCCTCCAATGACGGGGATATTCTGCGCACGGAGGGACAGCGCGGCGCAGGTACGGCTCCGGGCGGCACGGCTGCGGCTGAGGTCAGAGTCTGGCGCTTCCCCGGCGGGAGCTTCGTCCTGCTGCGGCGCGAGCGCACGGGGGTGCAGCTGCGCTTCGAGCTGCCCGGGGAGCTTCAGGTGCGTTGGGTGGAGGACGGCGAATGGGTCACAGGCACACAGGCTCATGACGTCACGGCAACGCTTCACGTCACGCTGCGAAGCGGTGACGATGTGCGCTCCTTCGTCATCAATCCGCCGAAAAACTACCGCAGCTCGATCTACGGCTGCATCGAGGAGCTTCCGGCTTACGCAGGCAGCGTGAGTGTCGTGCAGAAGGGCAGCGTCGCCGCCTTCTCGATCCGCGTGCCGGAGCCTCCGGACGGCTCGTGGACGGACTGGGCACTGCTCAGCGTGCCGGGCACGGCTGTGGACTGGAGCAGCCCGACGCTTGAGAGCCTGTGGCAGCGCTATGACATGACGGGCATGACGCGGCTCACGCTGGACGGCTGCGCATACCGTGTGGAGGGCGAGTATTTCCCGTCCGGAGACAATCTCTACGCATATTCTCCGTCGATGTACGTGCCCAACGGCATGGCGCAGTCGGGCGGCTCGGAGGCGGCGTACTGTCTGGCGGTGACGATGCTCGATCTGGCGCGCTCGCGCTATGACCGCACGGGCTTCTTCCCGACGGCCTCCGTCAGCACATGGCTGCAGAATGCCTACGGCATGCGCCCGGGCTTTTTCGATACGCGCTTTAATACGGATACGGCATGGTCGTATCTGAAGCTCTCCGAAAAATACGGCATCCGGGAGTTCGGCGAGGTCGCGCGGAGCTATACCGCCTACCTTATGCGCCACATCCGCATGTTCGGCGTGGAGACGGAGTCCGGCATTCTGGTGCCGGATTACGGGGAGTCCGGGCGTCCCACCCATGTCTCGCTGAATCATCAGCTCGCCCAGATCCTCTACCTGTGGCGTGTGGGGACGCAGGAATCCATCGAGACGGCAGATATCATGCTGCGGGGTCTTGAGGATCTGGGGGAGAGCTGGATCCGTCCGAACGGCGACCTCTACTACGCATGGCTTCCCGACGGAAGCTTCGGCATGGTGGATTACCCGTATCTGACGTACAACGACCTCTACGCGGTACAGGAGTGGCTTTCTGAGAATCGCGGCACACGCAGCGAGGTGCTGGATACGCTCATGCGCTCCAAGCGCGCGTGGATGAACAGAAACCGCATCACGGGATATAAGGAGTAACCATGTCGGAGCATCCGTTTTACAGGCTGGCGCCCTTCATTCAGGAATTCATCTATAAAAATGACTGGAAATCGCTGCGCGGTGTCCAGGTTGCGGCATGCGAGGTGCTCTTCGATACGGACTGCCATCTGCTGCTGGCAGCGTCCACCGCGTCGGGCAAAACGGAGGCCGCCTTCTTCCCGATTCTGACGGATCTGTGGGAGAATCCCGCTTCCTCCATCGGCGCGCTCTACATCGGCCCCTTAAAGGCGCTCATCAACGACCAGTTCCGGCGGCTGGAGGCGCTGTGCGAGGAGGGGGACATCCCGGTCTGGAAGCGGCACGGCGATGTCTCGCAGACGCATAAGGAGAGGATGTTCAAAAACCCCCGCGGCGTTCTGCAGATCACGCCCGAATCCCTGGAGGCGCTGATGCTGCACCGGCACGGGGATCTCGTGCGGCTGTTCGGAGATCTGCGCTATGTCGTCATCGACGAGGTGCACGCGCTGATGCGCGCCGACCGCGGCGGTCAGGTGCTCTGCCTGCTGGAGCGGCTGGAGCACATGGCAGGCTGCCGGCCGCGGCGCGTGGGACTCTCCGCGACCATCGGAGACCCGGATGCTGCAGGGCGCTGGCTTGCCGGCAGCAGCGGACGGCGCACCCTCTGCCCCGCGATTTCCTCCTCCGGGGCGCAGTGGAGGCTCACGCTCGCGCATTTTCCCGTATCGGAAAGCGTATCGGACTACAAGCGCACCCGCCGCCGGAGCGGCGCCCCCGTCCTGCCGGATGCCGGCATGGAAGGCACCGCCCCCGCCGCAGAAGCGCCGGATATCGCGTCTCCGGAGGACGCAGACTTCGATGAAAAATCCGCGGAATCCGGAGCTCTGGCCTCTGCCGACCCCGGGCTTCATTACATCTTCGACCACACGGCGGGGAAAAAATGCCTGATCTTCTGCAACAGCCGCGAGGAGGCCGAGCAGGTGACAAATACGCTGCGTCAGTACTGCGAGGCCTCGCACGAGCCGGAGCGCTTCCTCATCCATCACGGCAACCTCTCCGCATCCTACCGCGAGACGGCGGAGGAGCTGATGAAGGACGACACGCTCACGTTTTCCACCGTCACGACGGCAACTCTGGAGCTGGGCATCGACATCGGACGGCTGGAGCGGGCGTTCCAGATCGACGCACCCTTCACCGTGGGGAGCTTTCTGCAGCGCATGGGACGCACCGGGCGGCGCGGCAATCCGCAGGAGATGTGGTTCGTCATCCGCGAAGCGCCTCCCATGCCTCGCGCGCCGTTCCAGCATCACATTCCCTGGAAGCTTCTGCAGGCCATCGCACTGGTGCAGCTCTATCTGGAGGAAAAATGGGTCGAGCCGCCGCGTGAGGGCAGGCTTCCCTTCTCCCTTGCGTTCCATCAGACGCTGAGCACGCTTGCATCCTCGGGGGAGCTTACGCCTGCGCAGCTGGCGGGACGCGTCCTCCGGCTCTCCCCCTTTTCACACATCACCCCCGCGGACTACCGCATCCTGCTGCGGCATATGCTGGAAACGGACATGATCCAGGCAACGGAGAACCGCGGGCTGATCGTCGGACTCGCAGGCGAGCGCATCACGGGGAGCTATAAGTTCTACGCGGTGTTCCGCGAGGACGAGGAGTACGCCGTCCGCTGGGAGTCGCAGGAGCTGGGCACTCTGGTGCAGCCGCCGCCCGTGGGCGAGCGCGTTGCCATCGCAGGCCGCGTGTGGGAGGTCACGGAGCTGGATCTGAAAAAGCGCGTCCTCTACGTCGAGCCCGTGCGCGGCAATGTACCGGCGTACTTCGGGCTGGTTCCGGGCGACATCCACACGAAGGTGCTGGAGCGGATGCGGCGCGTGCTGACGGAGGACACGATCTACCCCTACCTCCAGAAAAACGCGGCGGAGCGGCTGACCGAGGCCCGCATGCAGGCCAGAGCCTCGCTTTCGGGGCAGGGCTCGCGCGACATCCTCTTCCGGCTGGGCGGGGACATGTGGTGCCTCGTACCGTGGCTCGGCACCTACGCCTTTCTCGCGCTCGAGCGCTTCCTGCGCCTCATCTGCGGGCATGAGCTGGGGCTTTCGGGCTTCGAATCCTCGCGTCCCTACTTCATGCAGTTCCACATGAAGGCCTCTGAGGAGGAATTCTGGGAGATTGTGCGGCGGCATGCCTCCGAGCCGCCCGATCCGATGCGCTACCTGTTTGACGGTGAGAATCCCGTTTTCGAGAAATACGACGAATACGTCCCCGAGGAGCTGGTACGCCGCTCCTTTGCCTTCGGCACGCTCGACATCGAAGGTGCACTGACCCGCATGCGCGAGGCGGCACATTAACGTGCCGCCCTTTCCCTTTTATGCGCGAAAGGCCGCAAAAATCCCTCCTCATATGAATGAGGAGGGATTTTTTTACAGGTTTCCCTGCAGGATGATTATGCTTCCGGCTCGGCGGCTTCCTCGGAGGCTTCCTCGGAGGCTTCCGCGGCGGGCTCGGAGGCAGGGGCTTCTTCGGGCTCCATGCCTTCGCGCGGGTAGCAGCAGTGCTCGCCGTCGCCATCGTGGTTGCTCATCTCGCAGCAGAGCTTGATGGTGATGTCCTTCTTCTTCATAAGGAAGAATCCCGCGACAAGCGCCGCGGCCGCTCCGGCGCAGATCGCGCCGACGGTAAAGAGACGTCTCTTCGGGACGACCTTCACAGGCTTTGCTTCCACGATACAAGCCGGGATTCCGGCGTTCTTCAGTTCCTCAAGGCTGATGCTTTTCATGGTCTTACTGTGGGCTCCTTTCCCCGGGGTATTTTCCGTTTCCTTATGGGCTTATTCTATCCGAATTCAAGCGGAAAGTCAATATACAAAGTTTGAACTATGCCCAAAGCCGCGAATATCCCGTAATCCGGGGAGGGTTTTATATTCGGGGGAACCCCCCGACCCCCCCTTGCTTTGAGTTTTTTCTTCGCCGTAGCTGCTCTTCTTCCTTACGAAGTTTTCCTGCTATAGGAAAACTTCGGTGCCACAAGGATCGCCCGACGCAGCCTCATACTTGGCAAGGGGCGCTCCCCGCCCCCTTGCAGTCTCCGGGCCAGTTTCTTTGTTTGCGCAAAGAAACTGGACTAGAAAGCGCCCTTAGAGGGACTAAAGTCCCCCTAAGAGTCTCTCCGGAGTGCGCC
>CAVGLF010000089.1:0-9235 GCA_963630045.1 Butyricicoccaceae bacterium
CTTGAGGCACGAAGTTTTCCTATAGCAGGAAAACTTCGTAAGGATACAGTACGCAGTCTCCGGCGAAGAAAAAATCCAAAGCGGGGAGCGCCCCTTGCCAAGTATGAGCCTGCGTCGGGCACTTCTTGAGGCACGAAGTTTTCCTATAGCAGGAAAACTTCGTAAGGATACAATATGCACTCTCGGCGAAGAGAAAACCCAAAGCGGGGAGCGCCCCCTCTGCCAAGTAGCAGCCTGCGTCGGGCGATCCTTGAGGTACGAAGTTTTCCTATAGCAGGAAAACTTCGTAAGGATACAGTACGCAAGCCCCGGCGAAGAAAAGCGCAAGCGGAGAAAAAAGGGGTTCGGGTACTCCCGACTCGAAAAAAATGCTTTGGAAAGTACGGCAGTCCCGAAACATAGGAAAAAGGCTCGGATTTTCCCCCTGTCTGGGGAAAATCCGAGCCGATGAGACTTGCGGTGCAGTTAGAACAATCAGAATTTGCTGCGGTCTGCCCAAAGACCCAGTGCCGGGTTCGAGATGTAGTAGATCTCCTCCCCGTCTACGGTATTGTATCCGTCAACAAGCTTCTCCGGGTCGTATTTCTTCGTGATTTCGTCATAGGGAATGTACCCGAACGCCGCGCCGCGTACCTCGTCTCCGGTCAGGTGACGCGTGCAGTAGGTGATGGAGAAGCGCCCGTCGGAGGAGCCGTGAATCAGATGCGCCGCAACGGACAGATTCTCGCGCAGATCCTCGTTGTCCGCGACAAGCTCCAGCACCTTCAGACGGCCGACGTAGCCGTACTTGCGGATGAGCGCGTCGTTGGTCGGATCCTCGCCGAATTTATTGACGCCGGGCGCCAGAATGATGAGCTCGCCGCCGTCGGCAATCGCCATGCGCGTGCGGTAGACCGCCTTGTTTCCAAGCCACGTGGACTTGAATTCCTTCTCGTCCAGCATGACGACGACCTTCTTGAAGGGACGGTCGACGAAGATCAGATTCTTCTCCTGCGCCAGCTTCACCGCTTCCTCAAAGTACGAGCGTCCGCGTCCGACGAAGAGTCCGTGCACGTTCACGTGTCCGTGCGCCGCTGTCGTTACCGTCAGCACATAGCACAGCGGGATGTCCAGAAGGAAATGCTCCTCGGCGTAGTCGAAGACGTCGCGCACGGGCGTGTGATCCTTGCCCATGATGCGCTCCAGTCCGTAGAACGCGCCCAGCATGTGGGAGTTGTTGATCATCGACGAGCCGCCGCAGCCGACGAAGATGTTCTTGTTGCGGTTGGCCATGCCCACGACCTCATGCGGGACGACCTGTCCCAGCGAGAGGATGAGATCGTAGGAGGGATCCAGCAGACGGCGGTTGACCTCGACGTCGATGGGCGTCGTCACAAGACCCTCGCTGATGGAGGAGACGTACTCGCCGGGCACCTCGCCGATCTTCGTGACATCCGTGCGCCAGTTGTGCACGATGCAGCGGTCAAAGGGCACGTCGGGGCCGAACATCTCCAGCCACTCCTCCTGCGTAACCGGCACATGAGTGCCGAGCGCGGGGAGAATGTCGATCTCGCAGGTGTCGCGCAGCTCCTCGTAATACATGGCGGTCAGCCGTCCCGCGTAGGAGTGCAGACGCGTGTAATCCGGGGGCAGCAGCAAAACGCGATGCAGCTTGTGCCGGCAGTCGGACAGGGATTCTCTCACGGCGGCGCGCAGCTCGGCATCGGAGAGCCCGTCTCCCGTATGGTCGATTCGGATCAGAGGCTTCATATGGTAATTCGTCCTTTCCGTTTGGTGTTATGGGAAGATATCCGGCCGAAGGGGGGGAAAATTCCCGGGGAGCCTACGGCGTGATCTCGTGATGGAGTCCGCGCCAGTTCGGCCGCTCGCCGCCTGCGTACAGGTGTCCTGTGTCCCCGAAGGAGATCATGCGGGGCACGGCGACGGGCTCATCGGGACGGATCCTGTCCATGACGAAGGTCGTGACGGAGCTTGTCGGCGCCATCGTCAGGTTCCAGAGCATCGGCATCGGCACGCCGCACAGATGCGCCGTGAGAGCCGTCAGAAGCCCCTGATGGCAGAAGAAGGCCAGACAGACGTCCCGCCGTCCGGGCAGAAGCTCGAAGTAGTGCCCGTGACGGATGTAGCCGTAGCAGGACAGCAGCGCGTCGAACTGACGGCAGACGTTCTCCACATACGGCACGACGCCGCTTTCCGCGAACATCGGGAGCTTCTTCCAGTCCTCCGCATGGTCGAAGCCCGGAAGGTTTTCCCAGGTATGCGGGGGAAAGGAAAACCAGTAGGGACGGTTGGGGTACTCCTCGAAGCTCACGGGATAGGGAATCTCGCGGAGCCAGTCGCGGCAGTGCGGCACAAGCCGCAGCGCCTGCGCCGTCGGAGCGCAGGTCTCCCGCGCGCGTCCCATCGTGGAGCACCAGATCGCGTCAATCGGCTCATGCACGAGCCTGCACGCCAGAAGCTCGGCCTCGTGCCGCCCGCGTACCGTCAGAGAGTCCCGGGTGTAGTCCGGGTCGCCGTGCCGGATCATCAGAATGCGCATAATTCCCTCCCGTATGCTAAAGGGAAGGCCTCCGGCTCCTCCTTTTTTGCCGAATGTGCAAGGCTGTGCCGGAGACCTGTTCTGTTTTTTTGTCCTCACTTTCCCTCCGAAAAAAGGGGGGGAAAGCTTCTCAGATTGTTACGCCGTGTAGGTCGAGGCCGAGGTGTCGCCGCCGTGGCCGGTCCAGTTGGTGTGGAAGAACTGACCGCGCGGGGCATCCAGACGCTCGTAGGTATGCGCGCCGAAGTAGTCGCGCTGCGCCTGCAGGAGGTTCGCCGGCAGCTTCTCGCAGCGGTATCCGTCGAAGTACTCAAGCGCCGAGGAGAAGGCCGGAGCCGGAACGCCGTTCGAGACCGCCGCCGCGACGACCTTGCGCCACGCGGGCACGAGGGAGAGGATCTTCTCCTTGAAGTAGTCGTCCAGCAGGAGGTTCGACAGAGCGGGATTCTTGTCGTAGGCTTCCTTGATCTTGCCCAGGAAGACCGAGCGGATGATGCAGCCGCCGCGCCACATGAGCGCGATGCCGCCGTAGTTCAAGTTCCAGCCGTAGGTCTTCGCCGCCGCACGCATGAGGGTATAGCCCTGAGCGTAGGAGATGATCTTGGAGGCCAGCAGAGCGCAGCGGATGTTCTCGATGAACGCCTTCTTCTCGTCGGCCGTGCCTTCGAACTTGCCGCAGCAGCCGCCCAGAATGCCGGAGGCCGCGACGCGCTCTTCCTTCATCGCGGACAGGCAGCGCGCAAAGACCGCTTCTCCGATCAGCGTGAGCGGGACGCCCTCGTCCAGAGCGGCGATGCCCGTCCACTTGCCGGTGCCCTTCTGTCCGGCGGTGTCCAGAATCTTGTTGACGATCGGCTCGCCGTCGGTGTCCTTATAGGCGAGAATGTCGCGGGTGATCTCGATGAGGTAGGAATCGAGCTCGCCGCAGTTCCACTCGGCAAAGACCTCGTGCATCTCGTCGGCGCTCATGCCAAGATAGTCGCGCATGAGCTGATACGCCTCGCAGATGAGCTGCATATCGCCGTACTCAATGCCGTTGTGCACCATTTTCACGAAGTGACCCGCTCCGCCTTCTCCGACCCAGTCGCAGCAGGGAGAGCCGTCGGCGACATGCGCGCAGATGGCCTGGAAGATGGGCTTCACATGCGGCCACGCCTCGGGGGAGCCGCCGGGCATCATGGACGGACCCAGCAGCGCGCCTTCCTCGCCGCCGGAGACGCCGGTGCCGATGTAGTACAGTCCCTTCGACTCGACGTACTGGCAGCGGCGGATGGTATCCGGGAAGTGGGAGTTGCCGCCGTCGATGATGATGTCGCCGGGCTCCAGAACGCCCAGCAGCTTCTCGATGAAGTCGTCCACGGCCTGTCCGGCCTTGACCATCATCATGACGCGGCGCGGCTTCTCAAGATTCGCGGCAAGCTCCTCCAGCGAATAGGTGCCGATGATGTTCTTGCCCTTCGCGCGGCCCTCGACGAACTTCGTGACCTTCTCCGTCGTGCGGTTGAAGACCGCGACGGTGAAGCCCTTGGACTCCATGTTCATGACCAGATTTTCGCCCATGACGGCGAGACCGATCAGACCGATATCCGCTTTTTTCATACTGTATGACTCCTTTTGAGCAATCGATGTTTGAAGGTTTTTGCGTATATTTTTGCACGTCCTCCCGAAAACGGGGGGAAAAACGTTTGCGCGGGGGCGTTATCTCTTGACGCGGGCGTTGCCCTTCCAGATATCCCAGACCTGATCCTCGTCCGCGGGCGTGCCGTAGTCGTACAGGGAGGTGACGGCGAGAACGCCGGTGGCCCAGCCGAAGTGCAGGCAGTCCTCATAGGAGAAGCCCTTCAGGATGGCGTAGAGCAGACCGGCTACGAAGCCGTCGCCGCCGCCGATGCGGTCGAGAACCGGGATGGGACGGGGATCGGCGACATGCCACTCGCCGTCCGCCCAGAGGATGGCGCCCCAGAGATGCTCGTTGGCGCTGACGACCTGACGCAGCGTGGTCGCGAAGACCTGCGCGTTGGGGTAGGCGCGGCGCACCTCTTCGATCATGCCCTTGAAGCCGTCGATCTTCGAGGCGAGATCCTTGCCGCCGGCCTCGGGACCCTTCACGCCCAGGCAGAGCTGGAAGTCTTCCTCGTTGCCGATGAGGATGTCCGCGACGGAGGCGATTTCGGAGAAGATGTCGTGAAGCTCCTGCTCGCGGCCCTTCCAGAAGGACGCACGGTAGTTTAAGTCAAAGGAGATGAGCGTGCCGTACTTCTTCGCGGCGCGCGCCAGCTCCAGGCAGAAGATGCTGGTGTCGTGGGACAGCGCTCCGACCAGGCCGGACAGATGCAGCACCTGCACGCCCTCCTGACCGAAGATGCGGTCAAGGTCGAAATCCTTGATGTTCAGCGTCAGGCCGACCTCACCCGCGCGGTCGTTCCAGACGCGCGGACCGCGCATGCCGAAGCCGGAATCCGCGATATTGAACTGATGGCGGTATCCCCAGGGGCCTCCCTGAGCGACCTCGGGTCCTTCGTAGTCGATGTTGCGGAAGCGGAGCTGATTTTTGATGAACTGCGCGATGGGAGAGCCCGCGACGAAGGTGGTGAGAACCTTCGTGGGCAGTCCCAGGGAGGCGGCCACATTCAGCACGTTGGACTCGGCGCTCGTCGCCTGGAGCAGATAGGTGTCGCTCGTATGCACCGGCGCGCGGTCGGCCGGCGTGATGCGCACGCCCATCGAGGTCGGGACGACGATGGCATACCTGCAGTTTTCCTTGGGCTTCAGCATGTTTTTCATATCCTCCAATACAGTATAGGTAAAAACGTACGTACTTTTCATAACGCGGGACGTTTTCTGAGGGAAAAGGTGCTGTCCCCGTCTTTGCGGGGAAAAGGGCTCCTCCGGGGGCAGACCATACCTATTTTGTATTGTAGCACATTCCGCCCCCGCTGTCAACGCCGGAAGCCCCTCCGCTTCGGCTCCCGGAGGGGCGGCCGAAGAGAGGAGAAAGGGGGAAAAATCTGTGCGCGGGTCAATTGACAAGCGCGCGTGCGTGTGCTATAATGCAGTCTAGGATTTTATTTTGGGAGGCTATCTGAAATGAAGCATATCAAGACCATCGAGACCCGCAATCTTTGCGAAAGCGCGAAGAAGGGCGGCTGCGGCGAGTGCCAGACGTCCTGCCAGTCCGCCTGCAAGACCAGCTGCGGCATCGCGAACCAGTCCTGCGAAAAGAAGAGCAAGTAAATTTGTAAAAAACCGGAATGCCGCCCTTTTCGGGCGGCATTTTTGGCATAAAGGAGAAGGCATGATTCATCAATACAAGCTGTACGGGCAGAACATCGTGCTCGACGTCTGTTCCGGCTCCGTCCATGCCGTGGACGACATCGCCTATGACATCATCGCGCGCTTTGAAACGGAATCCCGTGAGCAGATCATAGCAGAGCTTTCGCCGGTCTATGCCGCCGAAGCGACGCCGGAGGAGATCGGAGAATGCTGGGATCAGGTGGAGGAGCTGCGCCGCGCGGGGAAGCTTTTCACACAGGATACCTTCGAGCCGATGGCCGGCACGCTCAAGGCGCGCACCTCCGGCGTCGTCAAGGCGCTCTGTCTTCACATCGCGCATACCTGCAACTTAAACTGCGCCTACTGCTTCGCGAGTCAGGGCAAGTACCACGGCGAGCGCGCCCTGATGAGCTATGAGGTCGGATGCCGGGCGCTGGACTTCCTTGTCGAAAACTCCGGCACGCGCCGCAATCTGGAGGTCGACTTCTTCGGCGGAGAGCCGCTGATGAACTTCGATGTCGTGCGCCGTCTCGTCGCCTACGCCCGCAGCATCGAGAAGCAGGCCGGCAAGAACTTCCGCTTCACCCTCACGACCAACGGCATGCTCATCGACGACGAGGTCATCGACTTCGCAAACCGCGAAATGAGCAACGTCGTATTAAGCCTTGACGGCCGCCGCGAGGTGCACGACCGCTACCGCGTGGACTATGCGGGAAACGGAAGCTGGGAGAGGATCGTCCCGAAGTTTCAGCGTCTGGTGGAGGCGCGCGGAGGGAAGAATTACTACATGCGCGGCACCTTCACACATGCAAACCCCGATTTCCTCGAGGACATCAAAACCATGCTCGACCTGGGGTTCACGGAGCTCAGCATGGAGCCCGTCGTCGCCGCTGAGGACGATCCCTCCGCGCTGACCGAGGAGGACATGCCCATCGTCATGGAGCAGTACGAAAAGCTCGGGGAGCTGATGCTGCAGCGCAGACGCGAGGGGCGTCCCTTCACATTCTACCACTACATGATCGACCTTGCGGGAGGACCCTGCATCTACAAGCGCATCTCCGGCTGCGGCTCCGGCACGGAGTACATGGCGGTCACGCCCTGGGGCGACCTCTACCCCTGCCATCAGTTCGTCGGAGACGAGAAGTTCCGGCTCGGCAGTCTCTGGGAGGGCGTGACGAATCACGGGATTCAGGGCGAATTCGCCGCCTGCAACGTCTACGCGCGCGAGGAGTGCCGCACCTGCTGGGCGAGGCTCTACTGCTCGGGCGGATGCGCCGCGAATGCCTATCATGCGGCGGGCTCGGTGCGCGGCGTCTACCGCCGCGGCTGCGAGCTCTTCCGCCGCCGCATGGAGTGCGCCATCGCCGTGGCGGTGGCTGAGGAGCTTGGAGAAGCGGAGGAATGAGCACCCCCGTCTGCGACTTCGTCCGCGCCTATGCGGACAGCCGCCCGGCACGCCTCCACATGCCGGGACACAAGGGGCAGCCGATCCTGGGGTATGAGCCTCTGGATATCACGGAGATCGACGGCGCGGACGAGCTGTACGCGGCATCGGGCATCATCGCACAGAGCGAGGCCAGGGCGGGTGCGCTCTTCGGCGCGCATACGCTGTACTCCGCGGGCGGCTCGACGCTGTGCATCCAGACGATGCTGCACCTGCTGGCGCTTCATGCCCGGGAGCGGGGGCGGAGTCCGTGCATCCTTGCCGGGAGGAACGCGCACAGGGCGTTCCTGCACGCCGCGGCGCTTCTGGACATCGAGGTGCACTGGCTTCCGGCGGGAGAATCCTGCCACAGCTGCCCCGTCGAACCGGAGGAGCTGCGCCGCGAGCTGCGCCGCGTGCATCCGACGGCGGTGTACCTGACGAGCCCGGACTATCTGGGGCATATGTCGGACATCGCCGCTCTGGCGGAGACCGCCCGCGCGGAGGGCGTGCTGCTGGCGGTGGACAACGCGCACGGCGCGTATCTGCGCTTTCTGCCGGAGTGCGCGCATCCCATCGCGCTGGGCGCCGCGATCTGCTGCGACTCCGCGCACAAGACGCTGCCCGTCGTCACGGGAGGGGCGTACCTGCACATCGCGCCGTCCGCGCCGGAGATCCTGCACGGGCAGGCGAAGACCTCCATGAGCCTCTTCGGCTCCTCCAGCCCGTCGTATCTCATCCTCGCGTCGCTGGATGCGGCAAACGACCGCATGGAGGACTTTCGGGAGAGGCTCCGCGCGCTCCTGCCGGAGCTTGCGGGGATGAAGGACAGAATCGCGGCGCACGGGCTGAGGGTGCTTGAGGGGGAGCCGCTCAAGCTCACGCTGCAGCCCAAGGGCTTCGGCTACTCGGGGCGGGAGCTTGCGGACGTCCTCATCGCGGAGGGGATATACCCGGAGTTTGCGGATCCCGACTTTACGGTGCTCATGCTCTCCCCGTACAATACGCCCCGGGAGCTTTCGCGGACGGAGCGGGTGCTCACGGAACTTCCCCGCCGTCCCGCGATTCTCACCGCTCCCCCGCCCCTGCACCTCCCGGAGGCCGTCTGCACGCCGCGCGAGGCGCTCATGGCTCCGGGCGAGACCGTGCCCGTACGGAGGGCGGTGGGACGCATCTCGGCGGCGTCCGTCATCAGCTGCCCGCCCGCCATCCCGCTCGCTGCGGCGGGCGAGCGCATCGACGAGGGAGTCGCGGAGGCGCTCGCCTACTACGGCTACGAGACCTGCCGCGTGCTGAAGCAGCGGTAAAATGGGAGAAGCCCACCTGTTTTTGATGATAAACAGGTGGGCTTTTTTTGCTTATTGCTTCGCCTTCGGCCGGCGGTCGAAGAAGGGGGATTTTCCGCGCACGGAGATCGGGATGCCGAGGACGAGGGAGACGCCCTCGCCGGGCAGCGCGAGGCTCATGGCGGCGCGTCCGACGGAGAACATGATGCGGCTGTCCACGCGGCAGTCCGCGGCTGAGGCCGCGGCGGAGCCTGCGGCGATGCCGACATCCACGGCATCCCAGGCGCAGAGGCCTTCGTGGTCGGCGCAGTCTCCGCAGTTTTCAAAATGACAGTAGCGGCAGCCGTCCTGAAGCCCGCGCCGCTGCTCGCGCATCCCCAGAAGCACGACGGCATCCGCGGTGTCGACATTGTCCGCGTCGCGCAGGAAGAAGGCGTACTCCGTGCGCTGCCCCAGCTCGCGCATGCGCGCGGAGAGCCTCGCCTTGTCCGCACCCGTCAGGACGCAGGTGAGAAGGCCGTCCATTCCGCGCGTCTTGGGCGCCGTCCGCGCCGCCGCACACATCCGCGCCGCCGCCTCCAGCACGGCGCTGCGCTCCATATCCCGGGAAGAATAGATCATGGCAAAAATAAGCCTCCGTTTTCCTTTGATTTTTTGAAAAAAATAAAGACCTTGCCCTCCCCACGGACGCTGAGGGCGGGAGGGAGGGGAGAG
>CAVGLF010000090.1:0-9108 GCA_963630045.1 Butyricicoccaceae bacterium
TTTTCACGCGGCGCGGCGTCAGGCGATCCTTTGCGGGTTCTTTTTGCCGTTCGTTGAAATTTCAACCGACTCGTTGATTCTCTTGTAGTATAGTAGGAGACAGGCAAACGAAAGTGAGGATTTCGGAATGGATCGCAATATGTTCTGTTTTCAGTGTGAGCAGACGGCGGGATGCACCGGCTGCACGGGAAAGGCCGGCGTCTGCGGCAAGAGCGCCGCTGTGGCGCGGCTTCAGGACGAGCTGACCGGAGCGTGCATCGGACTGGCGCGTGCCTCCGGCAATGCGCCGGATGTCTGCGACGGCACGTGGCGGCTGATGATCGAGAGCCTGTTCACCACCGTCACCAACGTCAGCTTCAACGAGGAGACCCTTCGCGGACTGATCGACCGGGTACACGCGGAAAAGGCCCGTCTGGTGCCCGACTGCGCCGTCTGCAGCGCGTCCTGCGGACGTACCGACGACTACGACATGGAGAATCTGTGGAACGCGCAGGAGGACATCCGCAGTCTCAAGTCCCTCATTCTCTTCGGCGTGCGCGGCATGGCGGCCTATGCGTATCATGCCATGGTGCTGGGCTACACCGACGCGGAGGTAAACCGCTTTTTCGCCAAGGCGCTCTTCGCCGTGGGCGAGGACTGGGGCATGGACGAGCTTCTGCCCATCGTACTGGAGGTCGGTGAGAAGAACCTTTCCTGCATGGCGCTTCTGGATCGCGCCAACACGGAGACCTACGGCACGCCCGTGCCCGTCACCGTCCCGCTGACGGTGGAAAAGGGTCCGTTCATCGTCATCTCCGGCCACGATCTGCACGATCTGAAGCTGCTGCTGGAGCAGACGCAGGGACGGGGCATCAACATCTACACTCACGGCGAAATGCTCCCCGCCCACGGCTATCCGGAGCTTAAAAAGTATCCGCATCTCAAGGGAAACTTCGGTACGGCATGGCAGAATCAGGCCAGGGAGCTTGCGGACATCCCCGCGCCCGTGCTGTTCACCACCAACTGTCTGATGCCGCCGCGGCCGACCTACGCCGACCGTGTATTCACCACGGCGATGGTATCCTACCCCGGCATGACCCACATCGGCGAGGATCGTGATTTCACCCCGGTCATTGAAAAGGCGCTGGAGCTGGGCGGCTATGCCGAGGACATGCATTTCACGGGTATGAACGGCGGCAGCACGGTCATGACCGGCTTCGCCCGCGGAACGGTGCTGGGCGTGGCGGACAAGGTCATCGAGGCCGTAAAGTCCGGCGCGATCCGCCACTTCTTCCTGGTCGCCGGCTGTGACGGCGCGCGTCCCGGCCGCAGCTACTACACGGAGCTTGTCCGGCAGACGCCCCCCGATACCGTTGTGCTGACCCTGGCCTGCGGCAAGTACCGCTTCAACGATCTCGACCTCGGCACCATCGGCGGGCTGCCCCGTCTGATGGATGTCGGACAGTGCAACGATGCGTACAGCGCCATTCAGATCGCCCTTGCCCTGGCCGATGCCTTCGGCTGCGGCGTGAACGATCTGCCCCTGTCCATGGTACTTTCCTGGTACGAGCAGAAGGCGGTATGCGTCCTGCTGACCCTGCTGTATCTGGGCATCAAAAATATCCGTC
This sequence comes from Butyricicoccaceae bacterium, assembly GCA_963630045.1. Lineage (GTDB taxonomy): Bacteria > Bacillota > Clostridia > Oscillospirales > QAMX01 > JAAZKA01. The sequence continues at coordinate 1,608 of CAVGLF010000090.1, forward strand.
TCGGGCCGACGCTGCCGGCATTCCTCTCGCCCGGCGTGCTGAATTATCTCGTCGAGCACTTCGGCATCGCCCCCATCACCACGCCCGAGGAGGATCTGAAGACCCTTCTTTCCCGGTAAGCGGCGCATCCCCCCGAAAAAAGCCTCCGACATGAAAATACCCCCGCCGCCATTTCGTGCCTCACTTTTTTTAAAAAAGGGCGCGAATGGCGGCGGGGGCGCTTTTTTCGGGGATCGATCTCCGGCTGCACGGACTGCCCTCCGTACATCGCTTCGCGGTACGGGAAGCTCCCCTCCCGATGCATTGGATCCCGCTGCGAGTCCGGTGCAGCGCCGGAAATAAAAAAACGAGTGTTCTCGCAAGGACTTGCATCCTTGTGAGAACACTCGTATGTGGTGCGGATAAAGGGACTTGAACCCCCATGAAATTGCTTTCACATGGACCTGAACCATGCGCGTCTGCCAATTCCGCCATATCCGCATTTTGTATCGCGTCGGAGGTCTCTCCTTACGACGTTCCCTATTATATCACGCTCATCACGGGTTGTCAAGTGTTTTTTTGAGATTTTTTTGGAGACGCGCCCGCAGCATCGGATTGCGTCAGAGTGCCAGACCCGAGAGACGCTGGAGGAGGGTGAACATGAAGGGGACGGTGACGAGCGAGAAGAGGTAGCTCAGCATCGTCATGCCCATCGCCTTCTGCGCGTCCAGACCGACGGCCTCACGGAAGATGACGGGATTGCTGCCGAACGGCAGAGCCAGCGCACAGCCCGCAAAGAACAGCGCCTCGCCGCGCACACCCAGAGGATACAGCACCGCCACCGCAGCAAGCGGCAGCACGATGAGACGCAGCGCGGTCAGAAGGTAGTTGCGCCGCGTGCCGAAGCAGCTCCGCAGATCCGTTTTGCTCAGCGTCATGCCCGTCACCAGCATCGCGACGGGTCCCATGCAGCTGCCGGCGCCCGAGAGCACGTCGGAAACGACGGCGGGCAGGGGCAGCTCCGTCAGCCCGAAGAAGAGGCCGATCCACAGCGCCATGGTCATCGGCGCCGAGAGGAATTTCCACGAGATGCGCTTCTGCTCCTCCAGAGCCATGCGTCCGTAGGTGTAGCAGAACAGGGAGAGCGGTACTGCATAGAGCATGAAGAGCGACAGCATCGAGTCCCCCAAAACGCCCTGAATCAGCGGATAGCCGATATAGCCGTAATTGGTGAAGACCAGATTATAGCGCAGAATGCACTCCAGGTCCTTTTCCCCGCGCGCGATGAGGGGGGCGAGGACTCCGGACAGCAGGATGAAGACCAGCGTGACCGCAGCACAGACGAGCATCAGCCGCGCGTTCTGCGCGATGACGCCGCGGCTCAGGTTCTGCGCCATGCTGCTGATGGTCAGCGCAGGGCAGAAAAACAGCGTCATCAGCCGTGACAGCACGCCGGGCGCGTTTTCCGGGACGAGCTTTCTTTTCGCCAGCAGACAGCCCACGGCGAAAAAGCACATCAGCACCAGAATCTTTTCGGCTGTGATTTCAAAAAAAGCCATGTTCATGCGCGTCCCATCCCTTCTCAGGAAAGTCCTTCGACCTGTTTCGAGGAGGCTTACCGCAGCTTCATGCGGATGTAGTCCAGGCTTTCGTTCAGCGTAGCGGTGTCCACGCCCTGCGGCAGCATGCTGGGTGCCTCCAGCGTGACGGAGTGCGCATAGGGGATGGCGCGCAGATCCGCGAAAAAGCCGTCCCAGTCGATGCGCCCCAGCCGGGGCTGACGGATCGGGTACATGGCGCTCCAGTCCTTGTAGCCGCCGGAGTAGTCGTTGATGTGCAGATGCCGCACGCGTGTGCGGAAGACCCCGGAGCGCGTGAAGGCAGACAGCTCCGCATGGAAGGCGGCACAGCGCGTATCCACGATGAAGTGAAGCTCCGGGTACAGCGCCGCCAGCGCCTCGAAGTGCGACTTCGGCGAGCCGAAGCGGCAGAAGCTGTTCTCCGGCAGAAGCTCCGTCCCGAGTGAGTCCGCAAGTGCGCAGAGCCGCCCGATACGCTCCGCGATGAGGGGAAAGTGCGCGTCGCTGTCCGGAATGCCCCAGCAGTGTGCAACGACCTTCGGCCGGCCTTCGGGGAAAAGCTCGGCCGCAGCGGCGCAGTCGCGCCGCAAAAGCTCCTGCGCCTCCGCAAAAGCCGCCGGGGAGGGATCCGAGACGAGATCCCCCAAGTGCTTTTCCGCATGGACGACGGGGATGCGCAGCTGCGCTGCGCGGTACTCGCGCACGATCTCGGGCAGAAGCTCCACGAAGTCCGGGAAAATCATGAATTCGAAGCCGTCGCAGCGGAGGCGGCCGGCATACTCCGTCGGCAGATGCCAGTTGCGGTTGTTGATGCGTCCGACAAAGGCTCCGGTGGACAGATAGACGGGTGTACTCATGACGGCATTCCTCTGTTGGGCGGGCGCTTACAGCTCGTAGCTGCGCCGTCCGACAAGGCGGTCGCAGAGGAGGTTCAGATTGCCGCAGCCGGTCGTGATGATGATGTCTCCCTCGCGGGCATTCGCGCGGATCCAGGCCTCTGCATCGTCAAAGGTCGGCGTGAAGACCGCGCCGGGGATGGCATCGACGAGGGTTTTCGCGGTATCGTGTCCGGGATTCGTCTCACGCGCGCCGAGGATCTCCGTGAGGACGGCGACATCCGCCTGAGAGAGGACGCGGACGAAGTCATCGAAGTAGCGCGAGGTGCGCGAGTAGGTATAGGGCTGGAAGACCGTGATGACGCGGGAGAAGCCGAGGCTGCGCGCCACGTCCATGGTCATCTGCATCTCCGTGGGATGATGACCGAAATCGTCGATGAGGGTCGCTCCGTTGATGAAGCCGCGGCGCTCGAAGCGGCGGGCAATGCCGGAGAAGTCATTCAGACCCTCGATGACCAGCGCCGGACGGACTCCGCAGGCCAGCATGGCGGCGGCGGCGGCGACGGCGTTGTAGACGTTGTGGATGCCGTGGACGGAGAGGGACACCTGCCCCAGTGCATTTCCGTCGGCGACGAGGGTGAACTGCGCATAGGAGTGGTCGAAGACGAGGTTCTGCGCCGTGACGTCAGCGGGGGCGTTCAGTCCGAAGGTGCGGACGCGGCAGCGCGCGCCGCGGGAGGCCTGCATGGCGGTTTCGCTGTCGGCATTGGCGACGACGCAGCCGTCCGGCGGCACGAGGGACGCAAACTTCGTATAGGAGGCGAGCATCTGATCCATGCTCTTGAAGTAGTCGGGGTGATCGGCCTCGATATTGTTGATGACGGCAACGGTCGGACGGAAATACAGGAAGGAGTCCCAGTATTCATCGGCCTCCGCAACGAAGATCTCGCGGGAATCGCTGGAGCGCAGGTTGCCGCCGAGGACGGGCATATCCGCGCCGATGCAGACGGAGGGATCCAGTCCCGCCGTGAGGGCGATCTGGGAGCACATGCCGGTCGTCGTGGACTTTCCGTGCGTGCCGGAGAGCGCGACGATATTGCGGTAGCCGTCCATGAGGCAGGCCCAGGCCTCCGCACGCGCCATGACGGGCAGCCCGCGGCGGCGCGCCTCGATGATCTCCGGTGCATCATCCCGAGCGGCGGCGGTGCGGATGACGATATCCGCTCCGTCGATGTTATGCGGGTCGTTGGGTCCGATGAGCACGGGAATGCCCAGGGAGACGAGCCGCTCGGTGCGGGTGCTCTGCACGCGGTCGCAGCCGAAGAGGGTATAGCCGTGGTGCAGGAGCATCTCGGCGAGGGCGCTCATGGAGACGCCGCCGACTCCGACGAGGCACAGACGCTTATTGTGCGGAATCTTCATAAAGGAAGGATCCTTTCCTTGTGTGGATTTGAAAAAAGGGGGAAAATCCGCTCCTCCGGACGAAAAAAACGGAGGAGAGATGAAAATTTACGTATCCGAACCGGGAGCCTTTTCCCAGCCCTCGATGGGCAGACGCTGGATGGCACCGAAGAGCAGCTCCGGCAGGACGGGATTTTTCGCGCGCATTCCGGCGATAAGCTCCTTGACCTCCGCGCGCTTGCTGCTGCCCTCCTCGGGGCAGAGGCTGGGGAAGATGGGGAGCTCTGCGCGGCGGGCGAAGGCGCGCATATCCTTTTCGGGGACATAGAGCATCGGACGCAGGAGCGTGATGCCGGAGCGGTCGAGGTAGGTCACGGGCGAGAAGCAGGAGATGCGTCCCTCATAGAACAGCGAGAGCAGGAGCGTCTCAATGGCATCGTCGCGGTGATGTCCCAGCGCGACCTTGTTGCAGCCGAGGGAGGCCGCCGCGCGGTTCAGGGCACCGCGTCTCATATTGGCGCACAGCGAGCAGGGATTGGATTCCTTCCGCGCGACGAAGACGATCTCATAGATATTCGTTGGCACGACGGTATAGGGCACGTCCAGCCGGTCGCAGAGCGCCCGAATCGCGTCAAAATCCGCACGCTCGCCCGAGGGCAGCGCGGGGAAGCCCATATCGATGGAGATGGCGCGTACACGGAAGTGCTCGGGGTAGAAGCGGGAGAGCGCCGCCATTGCGCAGAGCGTGGTCAGCGAGTCCTTGCCGCCGGAGACGCCCACGGCGATCTCGTCGCCGGAGTGAATCATGTCGTAATCCTGTACGCAGCGGCGTACATGCGATAGAATATGCTGCATGGGAAAGCTCCTTATTTTCCTGCGGACGGAATACCGTAACGGGGATAACTTAACCATTATAACAGCGGATACGGGGAAATGCAAGATATAAATTCGCTCAAAAATCCCGATTTTCTTTCCTCCCGGAGTATTCCCGTGCCTGCTGCGGCGCCGGATTGCCGGCGGCAGACCCGGCAATCACAAGAAAAAATCCGGAGAATGCATATTCTCCGGATTTGTGGGATACTCGGCCTCGTCGCTCTGCCCGCTGTTCAAGAAGACGATGGGCATGACCATCAACGCCTACATCACCGAAACGCGGATGGAGCAGGCAAGGGAGCTGCTGCTGAATACCGGAGACAGTCTGGAGCAGATCGCCGCCGCGTGCGGCTATGCCGATGCCAAATATTTCGGGCGCAGCTTCAAGGCTCACGAAAAAATGTCCCCCGGCGAATTCCGCCGGCAGGGAAAGCAGCGGACCGCACTCATCCGCCCGTCCGATCGAGAGCCTTTTTGAGATTTTCGACGGTCTGAGGCGGCGGGAGATTCCTCCGCCGCCTTTTTTACAGCGCGGAGCCGCCCGCGGCCAGCGTCCGCCGAACCGCGCGCCCGTCCAGCTCCTGAACGGAAACGCCGCTTTCCAGGCACTTCACCGCCGCGACGCCTGCCGCCTCGCCGGTCTGATTCAGATTCACCATCACGCGCAGCGCGCCGAACGCGCCGTCGTCGGCATTGAGCATCCGCCCCGCCGGAATCACATTCTGCCACCGTTCGAGCTTCAAAACCTCGAACGGCATCTGGTAAAACCGCGCATAATCGTCGCTCAGACCCATTTCCGCGCGCCAATTTCCAGTCTCTGCGCGGCTGCCCTTGCCATACGCGGTAAGCATACCGCCGTCCAGCTCCTTGAAGGTGATTCCATTATCGCCGTTGTGATGAATGTCCACGCGATACGTACCCTGCAGAATCGCATCGTCGAACCGCCTGCCCAGAAGCAGATCGTCCGCCGTGATCTGATACCGGCTCCGGTAATGCACCGTTTCGCGAATGCCGATTGCTGAGCACAGATTCACGATCGCATAATCGGGAGAAACATAGCTTTTCAGCAGCTTCTCCAGCGCAAACGCCCTGCGGCGGCCCTCAAATTCCGCCTCGGTCAGATCCGCAGCCCGGCTCAAATCCAGGCCGAACACATGGTTGTCCGCACGGAACGTAATCCCCTCCATTCCCGGCACATCCGAAAACCAGCCCCAGTCGTCATCCAGGCCGAACTCGCTGCCGTGCTCGCGAATCGCCCATGCAATCACGCTCGCGCTGGTCTTTCCCTTCAGCAGAAAGCCCGTCGTCGGCGGCTGCAGTGTGGAATGCATATACTGCTCCACGCCGAGCTCCTTCAAAAGATCGCCGTCTCCGGTCGCGTCAATCCACATTCCGGCTCGAATGGCGGATCGTCCGTCCTTATTCTGAATAAACGCGCAATCCACGCGATCGCCGTCTGTCAGCGCACCCGCAAACTGCGTGTGAAAAAAAGTCGTGATTTTGTGCTCCCGAACCAGCTGATCCAGCGCGCGAATCATCGCGATGGGATTAAAGCGGTTCGCGCAATTACGGTCCTGTGTGACCGCGCACTGATTTTCGCGAATCAGCGCGTCCAGCACCTCCCGGGTAAGCCCCGCAATGACCGGATAGCGATAATCAAAATCGAGCAGACCGTGCCAGGTATTCACCAGTCCCGCCGTTGCAGTGCCGCCAAAGTAGTTCTGCCGCTCCACAATGCATACGCGTGCGCCCAGCCGCGCCGCGCGCACAGCGGCAAACACCCCCGTCGCACTGCCGCCCAGCACGCAAAGATCGCCTTCCCATACGATCGGGATCTTTCTTCCGGGTTCAAACACGGTGTTCATCTCGTCTTTTCCTCCCATTCCTCGTTCGTTTTCATTTTCAGAAGGCGCATCGCAATTCACGTTCCCACGCCGGGTTCACTGCCGATATCCAAGCCCGTACGCCGTGCCGAAATACATCTTCGGCCGCGTCACCGCGCTCGCGAGTCCCTGCAATAACGCGATCATGCCCGGCATCAATACCGCGCTGATGATCATCCGAATCATCATGGTCGGGTCTCCCTTTCCTGCTTTTTGCAAATGACATCTTTAATTTATCAGAATCCCAGCCGTCACGCAATAAGAAAATGCCCCTGTTGAGGATTTTTCTCACAGTGGGCATTCAGATCCTGTTCGCCATATCCGACATCTGTTTGATTCGCGGCGGTCCCGCCGTCCTCATCTTCGGGGAGCGCAATGCCGTACGCGCAAGCCCGGGGCAGAGAGAAAAAAAGGCTCTCAGGGAGCCCGGCATTCATCCGCCCCCCGAAGCCTGTATTCGTAAAATATTCGAAAAAGTCCGCCGAATCCGGCATTTACAAAGAAAAACTGCACACCAGCTTGATACTGCAAGGTATCAAAACTGCTGTGCAGTCTTGGAGCTGATGGCCAGAGTCGAACTGGCGACCTCATCCTTACCAAGGATGCGCTCTACCTACTGAGCTACATCAGCGAAAGTGGCGACCCGAATGAGGCTCGAACTCATGACCTCTAGCGTGACAGGCTAGCGTTCTAACCAGCTGAACTACCGGGCCGCGTATCTGTGGGAGAGGACTCTCTCTCGCAGGTCACGAATGCTATTATACATGATACTTTGCGATTTGTCAAGGGGAAATTTTCGAAATTTCGATTTTTTATGTTTCGCCGGAGACTGCGTACTGTATCCTTACGAAGTTTTCCTGCTATAGGAAAACTTCGTGCCGCAGGGATCGCCCGACGCAGGCTCATACTTGGCAAGGGGCGCTCCCCGCTTTGGATTTTTTCTTCGCCG
>CAVGLF010000091.1:0-7822 GCA_963630045.1 Butyricicoccaceae bacterium
GAAAGAGCTCCAGCGAGGAGGAGGACAGCCCGGGGACGATCAGCGAAAGCCCCCACAGGACGCCGCAGAAGAAGAACCATCCGATATTGGGCACGATGGGACTGCGCGAGGGCATATATTTCAGAAAGAGGAAGAATGCCAGCATGCAGACCGTACTGACGGCAAATGAAATCCACGAGCCCTTCGTGCGGCCCTCGCGGTTTGCCTCGCGCAGCAGAGAGGGGAAGCTCCCCGCGATGAGTCCGATGAACAGGCAGGTCGCCAGAAGCTCATGCGCGGAAAAGATCGCATCGAGGAGCGCGGCGAAGATCCAGAAGCCCAGAATCCAGCCCGCCAGGGCGGGCAGCAGCGTCCTCCAGGTGCGGCGAAGGGATTTCTTCGGATACGCCAGAAATTCCATCATAACGGGATAGATGCCGAAAACCACGCTGAGAACGCCGCCGCTGATGCCGGGCAGAATGGCACCGCTTCCGATGAGAATGCCCTGAAAAACGCGAAGCAGTGCCTGTCCCGCACTCTTCAGGGGAGATATCTTTGTTTGCATGCTTTACTCCAGTTCTTCAAATTCCGCGAGCAGAATCGGCGGCACCCACTCGGTGGGTACGCGCACGTCGGTGTCGAGGAAGACCTGCGTCTGGACGGGTGTGCGCAGGTTTTCCGTTGCCTCCTCCAGCTCGCAGAAGGCATCCTCGTCATGGACGCGCAGACGCATGGGATTCCACGCCAGCTTCTCGTAGTAGAGTGTGCCTCCGTAGGCATGCATGACGCGCTGGGGATTGTTGCCGACGAAGGTATAGAGCAGGGGACGCGCCACATAGATCCACGGGCCGATGTGGACATAGATATGCGAATCGACACGCGGGAGCCCCGCTCCCTGCCGCACGGCGGAGGTCTCGATATAGGAGATGCCGAGGCAGGCTTCGGTTCTGCGGTCATAGACGGCAACCCACGGAGTCGCCGCCGGCAGGAACTTGCCGCGGATGGGATGGCGCGGGAGATCCCCGACGCGGGCGGAGGTGACCGTGCCGTCCATGTTGCGCCATGCGACCTCTCCGGCGAGCTCGCGGCTCATGACGACCTCGCCCGCACGCAGAGCCACGACGTCGCGGTCCTGCGTCAGCTCCATCGAGGAGGAGACGATGATCGGACGGTAGCCTGCGTAGAAGGTATAGGTAACGCAGCAGCGCACGTCCTCGTACATCGGCATATGTCCCCAGCGCGTGAGGGTGGCGAAGACGGGTCCCGTCTCCCACTCGAAGTTTTCCGGAGGATCCCAGTCGGACAGATGGTTCCACGGTGTCGGAGGCGCGTAGGTATCGGGGTTCCAGTCCATTGCGCCGTTGGTCTCCAGATGATGCGAGAAGGTCTGATCGACGCCCTGACGGACGGTGACCTCATCGATGGCGCCGGAGAGGGGGTGCAGGCGCACCTTGTAATAGAGATTCTCGATGCTGCGCGTCATGCCCTCGCCCGTGACGGCAAGATCGGTCTTGTAGACGGGCTTTTGAGCCTGCGGATTGCCGTAGAAGACGAGATAGACCGAGCGTCCCAGCGCGGGAACGCGGGAAAGAAAGGCGACGTCGAAGTTTGTCGTGGGCTGGCAGTGCTCATCGGCAAAGCCGCTCCACGTCGAAACATGGTAGACCTGTGAGGGAATCTCGCGCATGACGCGGGTCGCCTCCGTGACCTCCAGCACGCGCACCTCGCGCACGGGATCCGCAAGACGGTCGGAGTAGACCGCCATGGGCTGATGGACGGGCTCTCCCTCGCGGTCAAGATCCGTCGTGTTGGACAGGACGATCGCGGCGCAGTATGACCACTCGGGAAGAGGCCATGCGGCGCACTCATCGACGGGCGGGGTCATGAGCTCATGCGTGCTGCCGTCGGAGAAGGTCAGTACGATATGGGGGCAGTCATGAAGACGCGCGTCCGTACGGACGCACAGCTCCGTGCATCCGGCATTCGCCCGCAGGATGCCCTTGCGGCACTCTTCTGCGTCATTGAATACGAAGACATCGCGGATCCAGCGTCCGTCCGCTTCACAGCGGGAGACGGTGAGATCCTGCTCAAGCTCCTCCACGGCAATGCGCGTTCCGAAATAGGGAAAGTCAGGCGTAGGGCAGGTGTGGGCGATAAATGCAAGCTTCATCGGGAATACCTCCTCATTTTTATAAACGTTGAAATTTACAAAAAAACCTGTATGCTCTTCATGATCGCGGGTACACGCTGGGGAGGGGAGAAAAAACCGGTGCGCCGGGGGGGGAGGAGGGGGAGAGAAAAAAATTATTCGTTATCGTAGCGCTGGAAAACGCCGTTATCGTAGATTGCGTAATCGATGGAGCCGTCCGAGGCGCGGTAGTAGAGGAAGCGTCCGGTAGCCCGGTCATCCGTGAAATCTCCGTTGATCCAGTCGCCGTTTGCAAAGTAGAAGGTGCCGGAAATGCGCTTTCCGTTGTCAAACGAGCCCTCGAAGCGCTCGCCGTTTGCGTAGGTGAGCACGCCCATGCCGGTGCGCTGACCGCCGGAGAAGGTGCCGGAGTAGACATTGCCGGTATCCGACCAGGTGTAGGTTCCCTCGCCGTCGGGGATTCCGGCGGTGAAGGTGCCCTCATAGGTATCGCCGCCCGCCCAGGACATCTTGCCGTAGCCGGAGCGCGCGTCGTCCGAGAAGGAGCCCGAGTAGACATCGCCGTTTGCGTACTGCATCACGCCCGTGCCCTCGCGGCGGCCGGATACGACGCCTCCGGTGTACTCGTCACCGGATTCATAGAGGATGACGGCGCTTTCGTCGGTGAGCTCGTTTCCGTCAAGCTTTCCCGTATAGGTGCCGAAGCCCGGAATGGTGAGCGTTCCCTCTCCGGCGGGCTCGTCGCCTTCCCATTCGCCCTCGAAGACGGATCCGTCGGCATAGGTCATTTTGCCCGTTCCCTCGCGCAGATCCGCCGAAAAGTCTCCCTCATAGACGCCTCCGTCGGCATAGGTCATCCGGCCCTTTCCCTCGCGGAGTCCCGAGACGAAGCCTCCCTCGTAGACGGAGCCGTCCGTCCCGGTCAGCTTCCCTTCGCCGTCCGGGATGCCCATGAGCCATTCGCCCTCGTAGAAGGTGCCGTTGGAGTAGGTCATCTCGCCGTAGCCGTTGATTTCATCGCGCAGCCAGTCGCCGGAGTAGGAATCTCCGTTCGAGAAGACGAAGTTGCCCTTTCCCTCGCGCAGGCCTCCGGAGTATTCTCCGGTGTAAATGCCGTCGGGATACTCCTGATTCGAATAAAATCCGGACATCGCGGTGGTGGTCGTCTGCGTCGAGGCAGAGGTCGTCTCCTCCGCGGCAGCGGTTGTGCCGTCGGAGCGGGGGGAGGAGGAGGAGGAAGTCACGGCCGCCGTCGTCGTCGCGAGCGTCTGCGCCGGCTGGGAGACGGTGCTGCCCTGCTGCTCAGAGGCCGGAGGCTCCGAGGAGGAGCGGGTCAGCCAGATGAAGAAGACGATGAGGAGGACGAGGAGGAGTCCCAGCACGACGGCAATGACGGCCGAGAGACGTCCGCGCGCGGGGGATTCCTCGGGAGCCGCTCCGGATGCCGGAACGGAATATCCGCAATGGGGACAAAAGGCGGTATGATCGGGAACGCTTTTCCCGCAGTTTCTGCAAACCATAAAAACCTCCTTGCAAACAGAGGAAACGTGTGTTAAAATAGCTTGGACTCCGAAGGAATCCCAATATCCTGAGTAAGAAAGGGGAACATCCAAATGTTCATCGACTTTCACGCACATGCGTACCGCAAGCCCCTGCCGTTCGTTTCGAGATTTTACTCCATTGAGGAGCTTCTCGCCCGGGACGACGAGCTGGGTATCGATAAGACCGTTCTGCTGCCGGTTGTAAATCCCGAAATCTACCTTCCGCAGGCCAATGAGGACATCCTCGACATGCGCGATGCATATCCGGATCGCGTCATCGCGTTCTGCAACGTCGACCCGCGCGCCCTGTCGAACTCCGCGCACGCGCCGCTCGACGAGATCTTCGAGTACTACAAGGAGCGCGGCTGCAAGGGCATCGGCGAGGTCATGCCGAATATGGAGGTGCAGGACCCGCTGGTGCAGAACCTGTTTGCCTGTGCCGAGAAGGTCGGACTGCCCGTCATCTATGACGGCTCGGATGTCAAGACCGGCGACTTCGGCCTCTATGACGATCCCGGACTGCCGCAGCTGGAGCATACGCTGCAGAAGTTCCCGAATCTGATGCTGTTCGGTCACGGCCCGGTCTTCTGGGCGGAGATCGCGAAGCTTGAGACGACCGCCAGCCGCGGCTTCGTCTTCACCCGCGACGGACGCCAGGTGGGCCGCCTCCCGCAGGGCAAGGTCACGGAGGAGGGCGTCGTGCCGAAGCTCCTGCGCGCCTATCCCAACCTCATGGGCGATCTGTCCGACTTCACCGCGCACAACGCCTTCGCCCGTGACGAGGACTACGGCGCCCGCTTCATGACGGAGTTCCAGGACAGACTCTTCTTCGGAACCGATCTCTGCTCGCTGGGCATGCCCGTTCCGCTGCCGGAGATGATGCTCCGCTGGCGCGACGAGGGCCGCATCTCCGAGGAGGTCTTCTACAAGATTGCCCGCGGCAATGCGGAAAAGCTCCTCGGACTGAACTAAAAAAAACAGACGATTATCCCATGCAGGAATCGAGCGCGGAGACAACACTCCGTGCTCTTTTTTTATATCAGGCTTTCGAAAAATCGAGTCCCGTCTGCCGTCTTGCCTCATCCATGACGCAGAGCACTGCGCGGGAATCCGCGAGGAAGCGCGGCTCCTTTGCCCCGTCAAGCTGCCGCACGAAGTCGCGCAGCTCGTACGCCATCGGATGCAGAAAAGGCTTCACGTCCAGTACGCGGGGCTCCGTATTGTCCGCGGCGCGCACGCTCAGTCCGTCCGGGCGGCGCCCCGAGCGGGGCAGAAGCGTCCACGCTGCGGGGCGCGTGATGCTGTCGATGAGGAGGCTTCCGCCCTCGCCCTGAATCTCGCTGGGAGTTTGCCCCTGGGAGATCTTCGAGTACTGGATATCGGCGATTGCCCCTCCGGCGGTCAGAGGATCGTTTTTCGTGTAGGTCAGCGTGATGGAGCCTGCTCCGTCGATGCTTCCGGGCAGACGGAACATGGAGGCGCGCACGGAGTCCGGGGCGCCGAAGATGACCTGCGCCGCGGCAAGGCAGTATACGCCCAGATCCATCAGGGAGCCGTTGCACAGCTCCGGACGGAAGGCGTTAATCTCCATGCCCGCCTTGAATTTATCGTAGCGGGAGGAATACTGGCAGAACGAAAGCGAGGCGCGGCGCACCGGCGCGATCTCCAGAAGTGTCCGGCGCAGCGTCTGCCAGCAGGGAAGGTGAACGGGCACCATCGCCTCCATCAGCACGCAGCCGTTCCGCTGCGCGGCCTCGCACATGGCATCCAGCGACTCACAGTCCGGCGCAATGGGCTTTTCGCACAGCACGGACTTGCCCGCATTCAGAAGGGCAATCGTCTGATCCCTGTGGCAGATGTTCGGGGACGCGATATAGACGAAATCGATGTCGGGGTCGGCGGCAAGCGCGGAAAGCTCCGTATAGACGCGCTCCGCTCCGTACTGCGCGGCGTAGGCGCGGCCGCGCTCCTGTGTACGGGAGAAGACCGCCAGAAGCCGGACGTCCTCCACCTCGCGCGCGGCTTCAAGCAGCCAGTCCGTGACAAAATTGGTTCCGATAACGGCAAAATGATACATGCGTCTGTTAAACCCTTTCATGAATGCGGAACTCCGCAGGGACTCCCGCAGCATTTTTCAAAAAGTCCCCCTCCGGTTATTTCACCGGCGCAAGCTCCAGAGCCTCTCCCGAGGAATCCTTTGCGGCGTAGTAGTAAATCGAGTCTCCGCGGACGAGGAGCACGGAGCCGGTATCGGACAGGTAGACCGCATCCGCATCCCACACATCCGCGTCTCCCTGCGTCACTCCGGCGGATTTTTCGATGGTGAGCACCAGCTTTTCCTCCATATAGCGGCGCATGGGTGCCCAGGGGATGTAGAAGTACTCATTCTGAGCCGTCGCTCCGTTCTCTGCGGACTCCGTGTAGACGAAGTGCGAGGGGACAACGGGGCTTACGGTATGCTTGTAGTAGACGGAATCCGCGCTCTCGCCCGCTGCCGTCTCCAGCGTGAGGACAAGGCTCATATCCTCCGGCGCCTCGGGCGACGCGGGTGTCCAGCTCTGCAGGGTGAACATCGTGATTCCGCAGGCGGCGAGGAGGCAGAAGATGAGGATGCGGCGGGTGCGCGTCGCAGGCAGCCGCATCAGTCCGAGCAGCGCGGCGCAGGTCAGCGCCAGCGGAATCAGAAGCGTCAGATAGCGCGTATAGCCGCAGACCGCGTCAAGGACGAAGAGAAGGACGATGTATACCGCGAGGAGAATGAGATAGGCATAGAGCACGCGTCCGCGGCGGCGTGCGGCGCGGCGGTCCGGCTCCGGCAGCGCCTCCCCGCGCTTCAGATACGCGCTCTGACGCAGTACGTCGCGGAAGAGGAAAAATCCGATGATGAGCGAGGGCAGAAGGAAGACCGGCAGCGCCGCCATGGAGCCAAAGGCAGTGAAGGTGAGAAAATCGGTATAGGTACACTTGAGGATGCTGACGCCGCCCAGGATGAGCAGCGCGAGAACGGCGCCGAAGCCTCCGAGCTCGCGGTTCCAGACCATGCGCTGCATGAGGTTGTGCTCCTCACGCGCGGAGACGGGACGCTCGCGCGCACCGTCGGGAACGTACCAGAAATAGAAGAAATCCAGCTCTCCCGCGAGCTTCCAGCCGTCCTTCGTGCGGGCGTTTTTATAGGACTGAAGCTTCTTCTCGCCTCCGTCCTCATAGCCGCCGCAGAAGACCTCGATGCGTGCATGAAAGCCCGTGGTATCCTCCTGCGTGTATTTCAGAAAGTAGCGGCCGACCTCGCAGAGCTTCCAGCCGTTTTTCGCACGGTCGCGGATGTCCGCTTCAAGGGCACGATAGTCATAGGGAAAGTATACGTTGAATACGCGCAGTGTTTTGGGTTCCATTTTTGCAAAAATCCTCGATTTTCAAAAGAAATTCAGTACTCCGTATGCATCCGCAGACGGATGCCCGCGGCAAGTCCCATGGAGGCGAACATCGTCACGAGGGAGGTTCCTCCGTAGCTGATGAAGGGCAGGGTCAGACCGATGACGGGCAGCACGCCGATGTTCATGCCGATGTTGACGACGGTCTGGAAGATGAGCATGCCCGCAAGTCCCGTGCACAGCACCCTGTCTCCGAGATCCCGTGCGCGCATGGCGAGAAAGAGGCATCTCAGGATGACGCAGAGCAGCAGAAGCATCACGAGCACGGCGCCCAGAAAGCCGAATTCCTCACCCGCGACGGCGAAGATGGCATCGGTGTGTTTGGTGGGGATGAGGCTGCGCTGCGTCAGACTGCCCTGCATGTACCCCTGTCCCGTAAGCAGCCCCGAGCCGATGGCGCGCCGGGTCTGAGTCGCCTGATAGGAGCGGGCGGCATCGAGGGTGGGGTCGAAGATGACGAGGATGCGCAGCTGCTGGTACTCGTCCATGGCGTAGCGCCAGATGAGGGGCGCCGCGACGGCTGCGGTAAGCGCTCCGGCGGCGAACCATCTCCACGCGAGTCCCGCGGCGAAGAGCATCGAAAGCCCGATGAACATGTACTGCAGCGCCATGCCGTCATCGCTGGAGAAGAAGACGACGCAGGCGGTCAGGCTGCCCCAGTGCAGGAGCAGCTGCATGACGGACAGAGCCGTGTTCATACGGTCGCCCAGCATGCGCAGATG
>CAVGLF010000091.1:7832-9006 GCA_963630045.1 Butyricicoccaceae bacterium
GCGCAGATGTGCGGCGAAGGTGATGATGAAGAGCACCTTCCCCAGCTCGCCCGGCTGAAAGGAAAGGGAGGTTCCGGGAATCTTCACCCAGCTTCGGTTTCCGGACTGCCAGGAGCCCAGAAATTCAGGGGAGACCTGCAGCGCCAGATTGAAGATCAGAAGCGGAATCCAGATGCGGTAGAGCCATCGCGCGGGGAAGATCGATGCGGCGATGAAGGCGGCAATCCCCAGACCGCAGGCGATGAGCTGAATCCGTACGAAGCGGTCGGTCTCCATCGAGAGCGTGGCCGAGTGCACCAGAACGACGCCCGCCGCCGCGCACAGGACGCAGAGCAGCAGAAGCAGAAGATCCACGCCGAGCAGGTAATCCCGCACGGCGCGCAGAATACGTTTCAAAAGCAATCAACTCACAGATAAATTGGGTCAGGTTGGATTATACCACAAAACCCCTGTGCCGTAAACCGCTTTTTGGTAAAAAATGGAGCTTGTCTTTTTCGGACGGATTCGGTATACTGAAACGGTACAGATATATGAGACGGGAGGGGACGCGCAATGCCCATCAAGATTCCGGATACGCTGCCGGCGTATTCCGTACTGGAAAGTGAAAATATCTTCGTCATGTCCTCGGGACGCGCGGTCAGTCAGGACATCCGTCCGCTGAAGATTCTCATACTGAACCTCATGCCCACGAAGGTCGCGACGGAGACGCAGCTGCTGCGCAGGCTGTCGAATTCGCCGCTGCAGATCGAAATCGAGCTGATGCAGACCTCGACCTACCGGGGACGGCACACCAGCGCGGAGCATCTGGATACCTTCTACACGACCTTCGACAATGTGCGCGGCCGCCGCTACGACGGCATGATCATCACGGGTGCCCCCGTCGAGGACATGCCCTTTGAGGATGTCCTGTACTGGCAGGAGCTTTGCGAGATCTTCGAGTGGACGAAGACCCATGTCTACTCGGTGCTCCACATCTGCTGGGCGGCTCAGGCGGGGCTGTACTATCACTACGGCGTCCCGAAGCATCCGCTGCCCGAGAAGATGTTCGGCGTGTTCGAGCATCGCGTGCTGGAGCCGTTCTGTCCGATTTTCCGCGGCTTCAACGATACCTTCGACGCGCCCCACTCGCGCCATACGGAGGTGCGCCGCGAGGACATCGAGCGTCACCCCGAGC
>CAVGLF010000092.1:0-6453 GCA_963630045.1 Butyricicoccaceae bacterium
ACTTCTTGAGGTACGAAGTTTTCCTATAGCAGGAAAACTTCGTAAGGATACAGTACGGTAGCTCCGGCGAAGAGAAAACCCAAAGCAAGGGGGTTCGGGGGTTTTCCCCCGAGCTCAAAACCTACCCCAAAACACGGCAGCTTCGACGAAAAACCGCGCAAGCGCGAAAGGGGGGTTCGGGTACACCCGACAACAAAAACCTACCCCAAAACACGGCAGTCCCGGAAAAGAACCGCGCAAGCGCGAAAAAGGGGTTCGGGTACACCCGACAACAAAAACTCTCCCGAAACACGGCAGCTTCGGCGAAGAACCGCGCAAGCGCGAAAAGGGGGGTTCGGGGTACCCCCCGACCCCCAAAAGCTCTCCCGAAGTACGGCAGTCTCAAACCGAAGAAAAAAGCTGAAATCTTTCCCCTGACGGAGAAAGATTTCAGCCGGTGAGCCTGTAAGCAGTAAGAGAAAAGGAAGAATTACTTCAGCATGACCTGCCCTCCCGTGACGGGGACGGCCTGGCCGGTTTCGTATTTCTGCTCCACAATGTAGAAGAGGGCGACGGCTACGTCATGCACACGGCATCCGCGATTCATCGGGACCTTGGCTTCGTAGTAGCGCTTGACGTCCTCGACAGTCTTTGCGCCGGGCACCTTGCCGGAGTTTAAGTACTGCACGAAGAGCCCGCGCACGGGATCCATCCACAGCGGCCCTTCGAGGAAGTTTCCGGGGCAGATGGCGTTGACCTTCACGCCGTCGGGGCAGAGCTCCAGAGCGAAGCTTTCGACGAGTCCCAGACCGCCGAACTTCGAGCCTGCGTAGGCGAAGTTCTTGTTCGAGCCCTCGAGGCCGGACTTGGAGTTGATCTGGATGATGTCGAACATGGAATCCGGGTCGAAGGCGTGCTGACGCTTCATGATGCGGGAGGCATACTTGGAGCCCAGGAAGAAGGCGGTGTAGTTGATCGTCGTGGACAGCTCGAAGTTCGCAAGCGTCATCGCCTCGAGGTTGCCCGCGCGGACGATGCCGGCGTTGGAGACGAAGATGTCGATGCCGCCGAAGGCCAGAGCCGTGCGCTCGGTCATTTCACGCACCTGATCCTCGTTGCCGACATTCGCCGAGATGGCGAGCGCCGCCCCCGTGCCGTAGCGGTCGCAGAGCTCACGGGCGAGGCCGCAGGCGCCCTCGTAGTTTAAGTCGGCGGCTGCGATGTACGCGCCCTCTGCCGCAAGCTCCAGGGCGATGCCGCGTCCGAAGCCCTGAGCGGCTCCCGTGATGAGGGCGACCTTGCCCTGCAGACGGCCGCCGGAGGACTTGCCCGCAGCTACGCCCTTGCGGTAGCGCTCGACCTCCCAGCCGGAGATGGCGCGGACCAGCTCATCCGAAAGGGGCTTGCCACCGCCGAAGCAGGAAGCCGCCTGAGCTACCAGAGCCGCGCTGCGGAAGAGGAGAACAGCATTGTGCGCCTCACGCGGATTCGAGCCGGAGGCGAAGATGCCCAGACCCTGTACACCGATGATGCGCGGCAGAGGCGCACGCTGCGCCGCGGCACGAAGCGCGCCGTCGATGTCGTCCGCCGGGATGAAGAGGGTCTGCGCACCGCAGTAGACGAGGTGGTCGGGCGAGAAGGTCGTATATACCCGCGCGAAGGACTCCGCATCCGCGACGCAGGCGCGGACGGCGGGGGAGGCATCGAAGACGACGGTGCCCTGAGCCCCGGGGAAGGACAGAGCGCGGACGGCGGGCGCGACGGAGGCCGCAAGCGTCATGTCGAACTCCTCCGCCGCATCGTTCCAGACGGGGAGGGAGAAGCCCTTCTCGGCGGCGTAGTCCTCCAGACGCTGCGAAAGCGCTCTCCAGGCGGTGTCGATGTCGGAAACACTGTCGCCGCCCAGGAAGATGCCGTGGTTTTCCAGGAAGATGTACTGCGGATAGGTGCCGTGCGCCGCATGGAACTCCTCCTCGGCACGGCGGACGACGGAGGCCAGATAGTAGCCGGGCATGGTCTGCGGAATCCAGATGCCGTCCCCGGCAAAGAGCTTCTCCGCGACGGCGCGTCCGTTCACGGAGCAGACCAGACCTCCGACGACGGTCGGATGGAGATGCAGGACATAGGCGCCGGGGATGCAGTTGTGCAGCAGAGCCTCGACGGAGGGACGCTTATGCTCCTCACCGGGGCAGCGCGCATCCATCATGTCGGAAAGCACCTCGGCCTCGCGGGTGTCGGGGTCGGAGCTGTAGCTGCGGTCGAAGATGGCCGCCAGACGGGCACGGGACAGCTTGACGAAGCCGTCCTCGCCGATGGCCGCCAGCGCATGGCCGGAGGCCTTGACCCACAGATACTGCGAATCCTTGAAGGAGGTGTTGCCGCCTCCGGCAAGGACGTAATCGGGATTGCTGCCGTAGCGGTTGGACATTTCAACGAGAGACGAAAGGGACATGTGTAAGATCTCCTTTATTGTTCGATGATGCGCAGGAAGCGGGCATAGGCATCGTCCCAGAGGGAGGCGTCCTGCGGCTCATAGACGGTGATGGGGAAGGAATCGCGTACGCAGGCGCGGGCTTCCTCGAGGCTTGCAAACTCGCCGGAGGCCAGAAGCTGGACAAGAATGTTGCCGATGGCGGTCGCCTCGACGGGACCCGCGACGACGGGACGTCCGATGGCGCAGGCGGTGCAGGCGCACAGCAGCTTGTCCTGAACGCCGCCGCCGATGATGTGCAGCACGTCAATGCGCCGTCCCGTGAGCCGCTCGAGATTCTCGATGGCGGAGCGGTACTTCAGCGCGAGGGATTCCGTGATCATGCGGGAGTAATCGCCGCGGAAGGTGCAGGGCGTCTGACCCGTGCGCGCCAGATACTCGTCGAACTTGCGGGTCATGTTGCCCGGACGGGCAAACTCCGGGTAGTCGGGATCGATGAAGCGCTGCAGAGGACGGGCCTCGGCGGTCAGAACGTCAATCTCCTTGAAGGAGATGGGGCCGGACTCGCGGATCCAGGCGCGGCGCGTCTCCTGCATGAGCCACAGGCCGATGATGTTCTTCAGGAAGCGCGTGGTGTGGTTGATGCCGCCTTCGTTGGTGAAGTTCGCCTCGCAGCAGTCGGGCGTGAGCAGGGGCGCGGGAAGCTCCAGACCCAGAAGCGACCAGGTGCCGCAGGAGAGATACGCCCAGGTCGAGCCGTCGGTATGCGGCACGGCGGCGACGGCGGAGGCGGTGTCATGCCCCGTGACGGCGACGACATCCATGGGGGGTACGTTCAGCTCGTCGCAAACGGCGGGGGTGAGCGCGCCCAGCGTCGTGCCGGGGTCGATGATGTCCTGCATCAGGCGGCGCGGCAGTCCGAGCTTCGCAAAGAGGCTCTCGTCCCAGGTACGCGCACGGGCATCGAGCAGCTGGGAGGTGGAGGCGATGGAGTACTCCGAGGCGCGGACGCCGGAGAGGAAGAAATTCAGCAGATCGGGCGTGAAGAGCAGGGAATCGGCGCGGGAGAGCTGCTCGGGCTCGCGCGTGGCGAGGTAGTAGAGCTGGAAGATCGTGTTGAAGTCCATGGTCTGGATGCCGGTGGAGGCGTAGATCTCGGACGCGGGCACGCGGGCGAAGACCTCATCCGGGATGGGCGCGTTGCGGGCATCACGGTAGTGCAGGGGATTGTCCACCAGCCGCCCGTCGGGACGCAGCAGGCCGAAGTCCACGCCCCAGGTGTCGACTCCGAGGGAGTCGAAGCGGGAGCCTGTGAGATTGGCCTTGGAGATGCCGGTCTTGATCTCGTGCAGCAGGCGCAGGATGTCCCAGTAATAGGTGTGCCCCAGCATGACGGGATCGTTGGAAAAGCGGTGGATCTCGGAAAGCGAGAGCTTCCCGCCGTCAAAGGCGGCGGCGACGGCGCGTCCGGAGGACGCACCCAGGTCAAAGGCGAGGACGTTCTTCATCGGGGAGAAAACCTCCTTTTTTATCGGGTAATCGGTAATGATGAGTCCTTGAGTCCTTGGAAAAAGAGAGAAAAAATGGGGGAAAAACCCCGGAAGCCCGTACGGCGGTGCCGCGCGCTTACGCTCCGGGGGCGACGATGCACTCGACACCCGCGGCGGCGAGCGCCTCGAGGGAGGCTGCGTCCGGGGCGACATCCGTGATCATCTTGCCTATGTCCGACAGGGACGCGGTGGTGGTGAAGCCCACACGTCCGAACTTCGTGTGGTCGCAGAGGAATATGCGCGCGCGGGCACGGGTGAGCATGACGCGCCGCAGAGCGCTTTCCTCCTCGGTGGAGTCGGTCAGCCCCAGGGCAGGGTCGAAGCCCTTGCAGGAGAAGAAGAGATGATCCGCGTAGTAGGAGCCGACGACGCTTTCGGCGGCGTGTCCGACGTAGGAGCGGCTGCGGTGGCGCAGGATGCCTCCGGTGCAGACGATGGTGATGTCCGGGCAGTCCGCCAGCTCCGCGACGATGCGCTCGGCGTTGGTGATGACGGTCAGCCCCTTCTTGGACTTTAGGTGCATGGCGACGTAGAGCGCGGAGGTGGAGGCATCGAGCATGACGGTCTCGCCGGGAAGCACCAGATGAGCGGCGGCGGCTCCCATGAGATTCTTGCCGCGGATGTTGATGCCCTCGCGGATGCGCAGCGGAGCCTCGGCCGTGCTGTCCTCGGGGAGCCACGCCCCTCCGTGCGTGCGCACGAGAAGCCCCTGACGCTCCAGAACCTTGAAGTCGCGGCGGATGGTCTCGCCCGTGACGTGGAAATGCGCGGCCGCCTCCGGCACGGACAGACTCTTCCGTGCGCCGAGCATGCTGAGGATTTCACTCTGACGTTCGATGGCGTACATATGCGCATGCTCCCTCCCTTCGATGCGCTCTTGCGCGGCAAATGCCGATTATTTCAGATACATTTTGCGCCCCATGGCGGCAAATTCCGCTACGCGGGCGGAAAGCTCGGGGCAGGAGGCGCAAGCCTCGGGCGAGAAGAGTCCGTGAGGCATGCGCTCGTGGGCGATGAGCGCCCAGGCGGCGTCCGCGAGATTCGCAAACTCCGGAGACTGCATGGCGGTGCAGACGAATTTCTGACGGGAGCTGTTGATGTCCTCGCCGCTGATCTGCAAAAAGCCGTAGCGGTCGCACAGGGTGCGCAGACGCGAAAGCTGAGCGGGCGTGTTGCGCGAGGGCATATAGGTCACGGCGCGGAAGCCGAGCGTCCGCAGCGTCTCCATGAGCTCGTCCAGGTAATCGTCCTCGAACTTCTGCGCGCGCTTGTCGCCCGTGACGGAGTCGCCGACGTCACCTAAGTAGGCGTAGGCCGAGATGGCGCCGACCTCCTCGGAGAGAGCCAGGATATCGCGCACGTCGGGGCATTCGTCCGCAGCGGGGATGTAGAAGCGCGAAACGAACTCCGCCTTCAGAAGTCCCAGAAGATCGTAGTCGTAATGGACGTTCCCGGAGTCGAGGAGATAGCCCGTGATCTTTTCGGACAGCGTGATCCCCAGCGTATCGCGCAGGAAGGCGACGAGGGACGCACCGCGCCCGTATTTCGCGATGAGGTTCTGCCCCAGCGCGTAGAGGATGTGGCGCTCGGTAACGCTGCCGCCCTCCGAGGCGCGGGAGCGGGGGAGAACGTCGCGGTCGTAGTCGAGCGTGATGCCGTAGGGCGCGAAGATCTCCGCAAGCGTGCGGGTCATCCGGCGGTTGCGCTCGCCGCGGGCGGCGCGCAGGGGACGCAGGAAGGCATCGACCTGGTCGAAGCGGTCGTGCGGAATGGCATGCAGCGCCATGTAGGCGATGCCGGACTGGTCGGGATTGTTGATGCGCCGGCCGGCCAGGGGCGTGCGGGAGAAGTCCGCACGAAGCTCCGCGCCGCAGGTGACGGGGAAGCCCGCGACCCGTCCCGCCTCGATGAATTCGCGGCACCCGGAGACGGAATCGTGATCCATGATGCCCGCCGTCCTGAGCCCCGCCTCCCGCGCAAACCATACGGCGGCCGCGGGGGAATAGGGCGAGAAGGAATAGATGGTGTGGATGTGATTGTTGATATTCTCAAACTCAACGTTGGTTTGTGTTGATTCGTGTTGATTTACAGCCTTCGTCAGCCGGGAAAGACGCTCGGACGCGGTGGGCGCGGAGAGTGCGGAAAGCATGTTCTGCGTATCGCTCATGGGACATAAACCTCCTGAATGCCGGAATATGGATATCTAAAACGCATTATACACGATAGCCTTCGGTTTGTCCATAGGGACAAAGGAATATTTTGCGAAAATGTCCGAATGTGTTGACTTGAACGGGAACTTGTGCTATACTTCTGAATGGTAAAAAAGGCGGAAGGATTGCCATGCAATAAGGAGGTTATTTTTATGAAAACCACTGCGGTTCGCCTGTACGGCAAGAACGATCTGCGGCTCGAAAGCTTTGAGCTTCCCGAAATCGGCGAGGACGAGATCCTTGCGCACATCATAACGGACAGCATCTGCATGTCGTCCTACAA
>CAVGLF010000092.1:6463-8694 GCA_963630045.1 Butyricicoccaceae bacterium
GTCCTACAAGGCGACGATCCAGGGCGCCGACCACAAGCGCGTGCCCGCCGACGTCGCGGAGCATCCCATCATCATCGGTCATGAATTCTGCGGAGAAATCGTCCGTGTCGGCTCCAAGTGGGCCTCTCAGTTCAAGGAAGGACAGAAATTCTCCATTCAGCCCGCGCTGAATCATCCGGACAACCCCTATGCCTCGCCCGGCTACTCCTTCCCCTATGTCGGCGGAGATGCGACGTATGTCATCATTCCGAACGTCGTCATGGAGCTGGGCTGCCTGCTGCCCTATAACGGCGCGGCGTTCTATCACGGCTCCCTGTCCGAGCCCATGAGCTGCATCGTCGGCACCTTCCACGCGATGTATCACACCCGCGCGGGTGAGTATGTCCACGATATGGGCATCAAGGAGGGCGGACGCATGGCGCTCCTGGCCTCCGTCGGCCCGATGGGACTGGGCGCGATCGACTACGCGATCCACTGCGACCGCCGTCCCTCCGTGCTGGTCGTCACCGATATCGATCAGGCGCGTCTGGACCGCGCCGCCGGCATCTACACCGTCGAGGATGCGGCAAAGTACGGCGTGGAGCTCCACTACGTCAACACCCGCGACCTGCCCGATGCGGCGGCGTACTGCAGGGAGCTGGCGGGCGGCGCGTTTGACGACGTCATCTGCTTTGCACCCGTCCGTCCGGTCGTCGAAATGGGCGATAAGCTCCTGGGTCACGACGGCTGCCTGAACTTCTTCGCGGGTCCGTCCAAGCAGGAGTTCTCCGCCGAGATGAACTTCTACAATGTCCACTACATGGCGACGCATCTGGTCGGCACCTCCGGCGGCAACACCGCCGACATGCTCGAAAGCCTGGCCATGATGGCCGACGGACGCATCAACCCCTCCAGCATGATCACCCACATCGGCGGTCTGGGCTGCGTCCCGGAGACGACGAAGAATCTGCCCGGCATCCCCGGCGGCAAGAAGCTCATCTACACGAACATCGACATGCCGCTGACCGCCATCCAGGACTTCGCGAAGCTGGGCGAGAGCGATCCGTTCTTCGCCCGTCTGGCCGAGATCTGCGAGAACAATCACGGCCTGTGGTGCGCCGAGGCGGAAGCCTATCTGCTGGCGAATAAGTAAGTCAACATTCGATAAACGGAGGAATTGTTTTTATGGCAACACCTGTCATTATGCCGCGTCAGGGTCAGTCCGTTGAAAGCTGCATCCTTGCCAAATGGAACAAAAAGCCCGGAGACGCCGTCGCCGAGGGCGATCTGCTGTTCTCCTATGAAACCGACAAGGCCGGATTTGAAGAGTACGCCAAGGTTTCCGGCACGCTCCTCGCCGTATTCGCCGAGGAGGGTGATGACATCCCCTGCCTGCAGAACGTCTGCGTCATCGGCAATCCCGGCGAGGATGCCGCCGCCTTCGCGCCCGGAGGCGCCGAGGCTGCGCCCGCCGCTGCCGCCGAGGCCGCTCCCGCCGCAGCAGCTGAGGCTGCAGCTCCCGCCGCCGCCGAAGTGTCCGGCGAGCTTCACGAGAACGTCCATGCGTCTCCGCGTGCGAAGAAGGCCGCCGAGAAGGCCGGCATCGACCTGCGCTATGCCGAGCCCACGGGTCCGAACGGCCGCGTCATCGAGCGCGACGTCGAGGCTGCCCGCGCCGCAGGGATCGGTCTCATCACGAATGCCGCGCGTGCCGCGGGTCTCGAAGGTGCCGCCGGAGCGGGCCTCGGAGGCCGCATGACCACGGCCGGAGCGCCCGCCCCCGCCGAAGCGCCCAAGGCCGCTCCTGCCGAGGCTGCCGCGCCCGCTGCCGCCGCGCCCGAGGCCGAGTTCGAGGACGTCAAGATCCCGAACATCCGCAAGGTCATCGCGCGCGCCATGCACAGCTCGCTGTCCGAGATGGCTCAGCTGACCTACAACACCTCCTTTGACGCGACGCAGCTCATGGCGTACCGTGCGAAGATCAAGGCGAACATGGAGAGACTGGGACTCGAGAACATCACGCTCAACGACCTGATCCTCTTCGTCGTCTCCCGTACGCTGATGCTCCCCGAATTCCGCGATTTCAACGCGAATTTCCTGGGCGGAGACACCATGCGCTACTTCAAGCACGTCAATCTGGGCGTTGCGGTCGACACGCCGCGCGGACTGATGGTTCCGACCATCTTCAACGCCGACGAGAAGTCCTTAAACGAGATCGCCGGAGAGGTCAAGAGCCTCGCCAAGCTCTGCAA
>CAVGLF010000093.1:0-8671 GCA_963630045.1 Butyricicoccaceae bacterium
GCTCGTATGCATGATGCTGGGCACGATCTTCTGCAACCTCTGCAAGACCTCCGAGGAGCTGATGGATCGTACGGACGGCTGGACAACGCCTCTGTTCATCATCTTCTTCGTCATGAGCGGTGCGGAGCTGAACCTCGATGTCTTCCGCGATCCCATGGTCATCCTGATCGGTGTCGTCTTCCTGCTGGCGAGAGCCATCGGCAAGTGGTGGGGCGCCTACATGAGCGCTACCTGGGTCGGCTGCGACGAGAAGACGCGCAAGTATCTGGGCGTTACGCTGCTGCCTCAGGCGGGCGTGGCTCTGGGTATGTCCGTGACCGCCGTGCAGGAGCTCGGCGCAGACGGCGCGCTGGTGCGCAACATCGTCCTCTTCGCCGTGCTCATTCTGGAGCTCGTCGGTCCGATGCTCACGAAGATCGCCCTGACGAAGGCGGGAGACATCCAGCCCGGCGCGACCAGCGCCAGAACCATCAACCCGCGCAGCGCAAAGTAAACCGAAATCCCGCGCAAAAAGGCTTTTGCCGTACGATCGTACAAAAAGCACCTTTTGCGCGGGATTTTTATTGCCCGGCAAACGCCCGCCGCCAACGCATCAAAAGTATTAAACAGCGGACTTTGGACTCTTGCAAGAGCGGGGAAAAGAGTGTATAATCGTGAGCGTAAGGAATCCTCAGGATTATTGAATTGCGATAAGGAGTTTTTGTATCATGAATGCAGTCAAACCGAAGGTTTATTTTACGAAGACCGTCACCTCCGAGGCCGTATGCCGCCTGTACGAAAAGCTCGGCGTACAGCTTTCCGGCCGCGTTGCCGTGAAGCTCCATTCCGGTGAGATGGGCAATCAGAACTTCCTGCGCCCCGAGTTCTGGAAGCCCATGATCGATGCCGTGCACGGAACCGTCGTCGAGTGCAATACGGCCTACGCCGGCTCGCGCAATACGACCGAAGCGCACCAGAAGACGATGGAGGCGCACGGCTGGACGATGTTCCCCGTGGACATCCTGGACGCGGAGGGCGATATGGAGCTTCCCGTGCAGGGAGGCCGCCATCTGAAGACGAACTATGTCGGAGCGCATATGGCGAACT
The DNA here is from genome assembly GCA_963630045.1 of Butyricicoccaceae bacterium. Lineage (GTDB taxonomy): Bacteria > Bacillota > Clostridia > Oscillospirales > QAMX01 > JAAZKA01. The sequence continues at coordinate 1,087 of CAVGLF010000093.1, forward strand.
ACGACTCCATGCTGGTGCTGTCGCACTTCAAGGGGCATCCGATGGGCGGCTTCGGCGGTGCCCTGAAGAACATCTCCATCGGTCTCGCGTCCTCGTACGGAAAGGCCGTCATTCACGGAGCGGGAGAGCCCGAGAAGATCTGGACGGCGGATCACGATTCCTTCCTGGAGTCGATGGCGGACGCGGACGAGAGCATCCTGCGCTACTGGAAGGACAGAATTGCGTTCGTGAACGTCTGCGCGAATATGTCCGTGGACTGCGACTGCTGCGCAGTCGCGGAGGATCCCGCCATCGCCGATATCGGAACGCTGGCATCGCTGGATCCCGTGGCACTGGATTCCGCCTGTGTGGATCTGGTCTATGCGTCTGAGGATCCCGGCAAGGCTGCGCTCATCGAGCGCATGGAGTCCCGTCACGGCATTCATACGCTGGAGGCGGCGGAGGCTCTGGGACTGGGCAGCCGCACCTACGAGCTCGTGGAGCTGTAAACCGCAAAAGGAACACTCTTTTTTGGGGGAGAGGAGGCGCCGCATGCGTATTCGAGAGACCCGGGTATACGATATCGTGATCTGCGGCGGCGGAGTCGCAGGCTTCTGCGCGGCTGTGGCGGCCGGAAGAATGGGGAAAAAGGTCGCCTTGGTCGAGCGTCAGGGAATGCCCGGCGGCATCCTGACCGTCGGCGGCAACAATGATATCAGCCTGTTCTTCGCGCATAAGCATCTCATCATACGGGGCATCGGCTGGGCATTTGCAAAGGAACTGGTCGGACGGGGCTGGAGCAGTATGCCGGACTGGCATACCGAAACGCTTCATTACAGGCAAAACTTTCGGGTGAATCCCCTGGCGGCGGCCTCGCTGATGGACGAATGGCTGACGGAGGCAGGTGTCGCGCTTTATTACAACCAGCCGGTTGTGGACTGCGATGTCTCCTGCGGACGGGTTGATCGCGTCATCATCGGCACGAAGCAGGGGCCTGTCGCGCTGGAGGCCAATGCCTTCATCGACTGCACGGGGGATGCCGATCTCTGCACATTCGCAGGAGCCGATACGGAGAACGGCGAACCCGGAACAGGGGAGCTGATGCCCGGAACGCTGCGCTACTATCAGCAGAAGACCGCGCTCACAGATGAGATGTGCCGGAAGGCCGATCAGGCCTACGCGGCGGCCCGCGCCGACGGGCGGCTTCAGTACCGCGACAGCTGGTGCGAGGGTTCAAGCGGAAGCGGCGTACGGCTGTACTGTGAGCAGGGCAACAACATCGGTCATGTCAGATACTACAATGCCGCTGACAGCGACAGTCTCACCGAGGCCGAGATCCGCGGACGGCAGTCGGTCATGCGGGTCAGCGAATGGATTCGCGCAAACGGACTGGGCGGCGATGTGATTACCGCCGCGCCGTGCGTGGCCTCCCGTGAAAGCCGCAGAGTCGTCTGCGACACCCGCGTCACGGCGGAGGATTATGTCTCGGGCAAGGTGTGGCCGGACGCCGTCTGCTACTCCTACTATCCGATTGATCAGCACCGGCCGGAGGGGGACTCCGTGTTCAATATCTGGATTCCGGACGGAGTATACCCCACGCTTCCGCTTTCCATGATGATCCCGCGGGGTCTTTCCAATGTACTGGTCGCGGGACGCTGTGCCTCGGGCGACAGACTCGCTCAGTCGGCCTTCCGCGTGAAATCGTCCTGCATGGCGATGGGTGAGGCTGCGGGTGTCACGGCGGCTCTGGCGCGTGACGGCGAAATCCGGGACGTGCCGGTTGACGCGGTACGGACGGTACTCAGAGAAAACGGCTGTCTGGTTCCGCCCGATGCTCCGCTGACCGAGGACGTCTAGGCCCCGCGTCCAGAGCGGGATTTTCCAGGATGCAGGCGGCTGCCCGCGTGAATCGATTCATGAAGCGGCGCGCGGCAGCAGGCAGAGAATGAACGGAGGTTTTCGATTATGTATAAGAACATCGATAAGCAGAAGGCTTTGACGCTTGCCGACCTTGTGGACTATCGGGAGGGGCAGATTGTCAGCCGGACGCTCGTCCAGAACTCAAGCGTCAGCATGACGCTCTTTTCCTTCGACCGCGGCGAGGAGATCTCCACGCATGCGGCGGGGGGAGACGCGATGGTCACGGTGCTCGAGGGGCGCGGACGCTTTACCGTGGGCGGGGATGTCTTCATCCTCGAGGCGGGGCAGACGCTGATCATGCCCAAGAATATTCCGCACGCCGTCTACGGAGAGGATCGCTTCAAAATGCAGCTGACCGTCTCGTTTTGAGCAAAGAATGGCCGGGGACATCCTCAAAAACAGAGGAGTCCCCGGCGTTGCTTTTTTATTCGCCGAATACGCGGCGCAGGGTGTAGTAGATCAGGCCGTGGTCATAGCAGCGCTCGATATAGACCTCACGGCGGGAGAATTCATCCAGCAGGAGACGAAACGCTGCCTTCGCGCCCTCATCGTCGCCGGAGGCCTTCTTCGCCACGGCGTCGGAGAGCAGATCCGCATAGTCGCAGAAATGCGCCAGAAGCTGCCAGGAAACGGTCTGTACGCGCGCGGGCTGTGAAAGGTTTGCATCGATGACGGAGCGGAAATCGGACGTGATGCCGCGCACGCGCGAGGCGGGCTCAACAAAGTCGGGATTGTAGTAGGCATTCTCCTCCTTGGCCTCGTCCAGCGTCACGCCGGGACGTGCCACGCCCGTCAGTCCGCGCAGACCGGACAGATACGCAAAATCCAGGCATCCGCGGATTTTCGAGAGAAATTCGTAAACAGAGCGCCAGTCCTCGCCGAAGGCATGGGAGAAATAGTCCTCTGCCAGCTCGTCCAGGGAGACGGAGGAATCGAACAGCGTCTCCCCGTATACGTAGAACGCAAAGCCCGTGGGGAAGAAGCTGCGCTGCGAGCCGTCCTCAACGATGCCGTCCAGCGTATCCTGATGCAGCGCACGGATGTCGTTATGCAGGAGCTCGGCTAAGTACAGGCCGCTGGGATCGTAGTACTGATGCCGCCAGAAGTGATACTCGTAGCAGAATGCATCGCCCGAGAAGTATTTGCGCCACGCGTCAAGGAAGCCGAGGGACGCCGCCATGCCCTCCGGATTTTCGCCCTGATTGCGGATGTACGGCGTTACAGCCGCATCATCGGGCTTTTCGCCATAAGTCTCCGTATACAGACGGAAAATCGGCGCGAAGAGCATGGTGAAGCGTGCGGGGTTCTTCAGGTGGCACTCGACGGGCGGCCAGAAGGTCTCCGTATAGACGATGAAGACCAGATGCGTCCCGAGATTTCTGCGCTCAAGCTCGGAGTCGATGTCGTTCAGAAGGCAGAGATACCAGTCCGAGGTCGTCTTTTTCCGGCATTCGTCGCATTCGCAGTGGTTTTTCGTCGCATCGGCGAGCCAGATGTGCAGGAAATCGACATTCTGATGCTTTTCGGCATAATCCGCGACATAGCGGGCAACAATGCCGCGGTTTTCGGGATTGGACATGCAGAAATTCGTGTTGATCGGCGTTCCGAAGAGCTGGCGGCGCCCGTTGATCATCGCCATGCGGTCAAGAATCTCCTGCGGCGGCTCCTCCTTCGGAGGCCGGCGGAGCTTGGAGTCCAGACCGAAGGGCTCAGCCGTCCAGCCGTGTCCCATATCGTGAAAGTGCAGACCGCGCCGCCGGATTTCGACCTCGCAGGCGCGCTTCCACTGGAGTGCGGTGCGGTCGTTGATGGGCTCGGGAGGACGTACGCTGTTTCCGACATGATTGTAGAAGCTGTCATAGTAGCTGCGGGGGATGTCGAACTCCAGCATATAGGTATTCATGCCGATCTTCGGCGTGAAGTCTATGGAGTCGATCATGTCATACTGGATTTCGGCGCCTTCGTTGCATTGGCCGCGGTAGCGGTGATCGGCCTTCTTGCGATACTGCACGGGGATCAGCTCTTCGGCCTCCGGGATGTACTCGCCCTCCACGCCGGGGAAGAGCCAGCGGCAGCCCTGGAAGCGCAGATAGCGATAGACCGCAATGAGGAGCGCGATCCGGTTGGAGCCCGCAATGATGCCGCCCTCCGGGGTGCAGTCCAGGTAGACGATGTCATCCAGTGCGGGATCGGAAGCATCCGAGGCATCCAGCCCGAAGTCCGACAGCAGCCCCAGACGGAAGCCGTCCGCGCCGGATGCCTCCGTCACGATGCAGTCTCCCGCCCTGGGCAGGAGCATGCGCAGGTATTTATACAGTTCCTCCGCGGCAAATCCCGCATCGGGGGAAACTCTGCGAATGGTCAGCATAAAACGTATCCTCCTTTATAGTGTGGATGTCGCCGGATTTCAGTATAGCACAGGATAAGCGCGAAGGCAAGACGCATGCGGGATGTTTTTACCGGGAAGATACAGACTGCACAAAAAACAGTACAAAATCTGCATAAATTTGACATATATGACGATTAACTTTGTGATATAATAAAGCGGATCATACAAAGTGTGAAAGTACCGTCATACACGGGAATGATACGGGGGACTTCGAAAAATATGGAGCGCATTGCCAATGTAAAGAAACGCTTCGTGATCTGGGGGCTGATTCTGGCCTTGATACTGGTGGTGCTTGCCGCAGCCTTCAGCATCCATTGCCACAAGGTCAATCTGTACAATGCCGTGGTTCGTACCCTGGCCTCCGGGGAAACGGATGAGTACGGCGTGAGCGTGGATATACATCCCAGAGGTCAGTCCACCGATTCCTGGGATAAGATGGATGACGTACTGGGCGTCACCACGAGGGGCATCATCTACGAAGTGACCGTGGTCAACGGCACCGAGGACGACATGAACGTCTGGTCGCTCACCATGGGCTTCGGCGAGGACTGTTTTGTCAACAATGCGTGGTGCGGAACGGTCGAGGTGCATCAGTCTGCAGACGGAGCGAAGCTGGTGCAGACCGTGGATCTGCGCAACTGCGACCGCGATGCGCTGACGCTTCGGTATCATGTCGCGGGAAACGATGTGATGATTGCGCTGAACTCCGACAGCACGCTCGTCTACATCCCCAGCACCACCGACGATGAAATGCCGCTTGAGGCGGGCAGAACCGTGAACGCCGGACTGATTTTCTACGGCTATTCGGACTCGGTGGACATCCGGGACTTCAAGCTGGAGTATCAGCTGCACAAGGGATATCTGCAGGACAGCAGCGCGCGATTCTACGTTGTGGGCTTCATTGTATGGGGCGTGCTTCTGCTTGTCTTCTGCGCCGTCGCGCTGATCACCTCACACTACGAGAAGCGGCTGCAGGAAAGCGACCGGCTGATTCGCGAATCGCTGGATGTTTTCACGAATTTCGTCGATGCGAAGGATCCCTATACCAAAGGTCACTCGCGCCGGGTTGCTGAATATTCACGCAGGATTGCCGAAAAGCTCGGCTTCTCCGAGGAGCGCTGCAGACAGGTCTTCTACATCGCTCTGCTGCATGATATCGGAAAATGCTATGTGCCGGATGAGATTCTCAAAAAACCGGCAAGGCTTACCGATGAGGAATTCGCCATCATCAAGACGCATACCACAAAGGGCGCTGAGATGGTGAAGAGCTTCTCAAGCATTCCCGACATCCGCGAAGGAGCGCTCTACCACCACGAGCGCTATGACGGACGGGGATATCCGACGGGACTCTGCGGCGAGGAGATTCCCCTGATCGGACGCATCATCTGCGTAGCCGATTCCTACGACGCCATGAACAGCAGCCGCGTGTACCGCAAAAAGCTCTCGCGCGAGGTCATCATTCAGGAGCTTGAGAAAAACAGCGGAACGCAGTTTGATCCGAAGATCGCGTCCGTTTTCCTGGAAATTCTCCGGAGTCTGCCGGAGGAGGAATAAAAGAGAGATACGCCGGAGCCGTTTCAATCGAGCGGCTCCGGCGTATTTTGTTTATCGCGAGGAATTTTGATCACTTCTCCAGAGCCTTCCGCATGGCGAGAGCCGCGGCCGGGTCATTTTCCGTGAACATCGCGCATCCGAGTGCGGCGGCCTCCGCAAAGTCCTCCGGCGTGGTGTTCGAGCCGGTGCAGACTGCGATACCGGCGGAGTCAAGGTATGCGTAGGCCCGGCGTGCCTCCTCGCCGTGCAGCCAGGTGCAGGCATAATCGAGATAGGCATCCGGGTTTGAGGAGACCCGTCCCATGATGGAGTAGGGGTAGTATCCGTGCAGCAGATAGCGCCGTCCGTACCTTTCGTGAATCGTCTCCAGTGCGCAGGCATCGAAGCTGTTGAAGAGAACCCGGTCATGAATGCCGAAGCGCTCGACCAGCCCGACGGTGCGTTCAATCTGCTCGTTCATCGTCCCGGGATGGTCGATTTTCAGCTCGATGTCAAAGAGCAGACCGGGCAGGGGCGCAAATTCCGACAAAAACTCCTCCAGCGTCGGAATCCTTGCCGGATGTTCGGCCGTGCCGGCATTCAGCGTCTGCAGCTCCTCCAGCGTACGGTCGAAGACGAAGCCCGGGACGCCCGCGGTACGCTCAAGACCCGCGTCATGGATGAGCACGGGTACGCCGTCGCGGCTTAAGTGGACATCCGTTTCGATCATATCCGCGCCCAGGCGTACGGCGGAGCGGAATGAATCCATGGTATTTTCCGGGAAATCATGCGGATTTCCGCGATGTCCCGCGATAATGATTCCGCTCGGAGACGAAATGGAAAATCTCATGCTGCTTGCATCCTTTCCGATTCGTGATAGTCTATGTATTCCCGATCACAGGATACACCCGTGACCGCCGAAAGTCAAGCCGTATTCCCCGCTTGACACATACCCGAAAAAGAGAAGCCCCCCTCATCCTTTCCCGCAGATCAGACGACGTGCGGGAGAGGGTGAGGGGGAAACGTTTAGGATGAACGGGGACTGCCGGATTCCTTTACAGCTCGCAGAAGCGGTGGAGGATGGCGGCGACCTGTGCGCGGGTGGCGAGGTCGTGGGGCAGGAGCTTCGAGCCGCTGCCCTGCATGAGGCCGGAGCCGACCGCCCACTGGATGGCGGAGACGGCGTAGTCGGAGATTTCGAAGGCATCGTCGTAGTCGAGGATGTTCGTATCCTCACCGACCGAGACATCCATGCCGAGGAATTTCGCATAGCGCCAGAGGATTGCCGCCAGCTGCTCGCGGGTGATGTTATCCTCCGGACCGAAGCGTCCGTCGGAGTAACCCGTCACGATGCCGCGGGAGGCTGCCCAGGTAATGGCAGCTTCGTAATAGCTGCCCTCCGCGACATCCGGGAAGGGATTTTCGCCCGTGACCTCCGGCTCGCCCTCGAGACGGTAGAGGATCGTCACGATCATGCCGCGCGTGGTGGCAAGCTCGGGCTGGAAGAGCTCGGCGCGTGTGCCGTGCATGAGTCCCTCCTCCAGAACGTAGATGACATCCGGATAATACCAGTCATCCGTATCCACATCGATGAAGGGATTCTCGGGCTCCTCGGGTTGGGGCTTGGTCTCGGGCTCGGTTTCCGGCTCGGGAGAGGGGGAAGGCTCGGTATCAGTCTCCGGCACGGGAGCCGGCGTAATGGGCTCGGGATCGTCGGGCGTATCGGGTGTGACAGGCGTATCGGGTGTGACAGGCGTATCGGGC
>CAVGLF010000094.1:0-8630 GCA_963630045.1 Butyricicoccaceae bacterium
CCGTAAAGGTACGCGCCATCATGTCGTCCCAGAGCTCCAGATCACGGCGGGTATAGCCCACGACCTTCTGCTTGCCGGTGGTGCCGGAGGACGCATGGAGCTCCACAACCTCATCCAGCGGAACGGCGAAGAGGCCGTAGGGATAATTGTTCGCAAGGTCGTACTTGTCGGTAAAGGGGAGCTTCACGATGTCCTCGATGGAGCGGATATCGCCGGGCGCAACGCCGGCCTCGTCCATTTTGCGGCGGTAGGGGGCCACATGATCGTAGACATAGCGAACGCCCTTCACAAGACGCTCGGACTGAAGAGCGGTCAGCTCATCGCGGGACATGGTTTCGTATTTTTCCTGCCAGTACATAGTATAAAATCCTCAATCATCCGATAAATTGCTGTATTCTGCCCCAGGTGGGGACAGAGTACGGTGCCTGTCTTACATTTAAGCCTTCTTGCCCAGAGCAAATGCCTTCAGATTGAGGTCAAGGAGTTTCGGCTTGATGGTGGCCTTAAGCGCGGCCTGCCACTCCTCATCGGTATGACCGATGACGGATGCGGCGGCGCCCAGAAGCGCGACATTGGCGCACTTGGGCGAGCCTGCCTCGAGCGCGGCGGACAGAGCGTCAATGGCCGTGACCTGCGCACCGAGTCCGCGCATCGTTTCCACGATGGAGGACGGGTACTCCGCCGCACCCGTCAGGACGGGCATGGGCAGAATGTGCTGCGTATTGACGACAACGGCGCCGCCCTTCTTCAGCCAGGGCAGGTAGCGAAGCGCTTCGGCCTCTTCGAAGGAGATGATGACATCGGCCTGCCCCTGATCGATCAGGGGGGACGCAACGGACTCACCCGCACGGATGTAGGTGACAACGGAGCCGCCGCGCTGCGCCATGCCGTGAACCTCGCTCAGCTTGACCTCGAGACCGGAGGCCGTAAACAGGCTGCCGAGTATGCGGCTGGCAAGCAGAGAACCCTGTCCTCCGACGCCGACGATCATGATATTCAGCATTTGGATGCACCTCCTTCAATGGCACCGAACTTGCACATGCGGGCGCACAGGTCGCAGCCCACGCACAGGGACGCGTCGATGGACGCACCCTTTCCGGGCGTGAAGCAGACGGCCGGGCAGCCGATCTTCATGCACATGCGGCACTTTTTGCACTTTTCCGCATTGACCGTATAGGGCTTGCCGTGACGGACGTTCTTGAGCAGCGCGCAGGGACGGCGGGAGATGACCACGCTGGGCTCCTTCGCCGCAAGCTCCTCACGGAGGATCTTCTCAAGCTCTTCGACATCGTACGGATCGCATACGCGGACACGCTGGACGCCGAGTGCACGGACCAGCGCCTCAAGGTTGACAGCGGCGGTCACATCGCCCTTCAGGGTCTTGCCGGTCGTGGGGTTGTCCTGATGGCCGGTCATGCCGGTGATGGAGTTGTCCGCGATGATGACGGTGGACGCGGAGTGATTGTACACGGAATTCACAAGACCCGTCATGCCCGAATGCATGAAGGTCGAGTCGCCGATGACGGCAACGGCCGTATCGGATTCCTCCGGACGCACGACGTTGCGGCCGTGCAGCATGGAAATGGAGGCACCCATATCCAGCGTCGTGTCCATGGCGGACAGAGGCGCCGCAGAGCCCAGGGTATAGCAGCCGATGTCGCCGGAGACCGTGAGCTTCATCTTACCCAGCACATAGAACAGACCTCTGTGCGGACATCCGGGACAGAGGACGGGGGGACGAACGGGAACGGCCGGTGCATCCACATGCTCGGGCGCGGGAGTCCCCAGGATCTTCTCTGCGATGAGCGTCGGCGTATACTCTCCGACACGCGGGAAGATCTCCTTGCCGATGCAGGCGATGCCCATCGCATGGAGCGCGCTCTCCAGAAAATCGTCAAGCTCCTCGATACAATAGACGGTTTCGACAGATGCTGCGAAATCACGCAGCAGCTTTTCCGGAAGCGGCCAGACCATGCCGAGCTTGCAATAGGACGCGCGGTCTCCCAGCGCCTCACGGGCGTACTGATAGGCGACGCCGGAGCAGACGATGCCGATTTTGCCCGCATGCCCGGGGGCAGCGGGGATGATGCGGTTGAAGGACGCAGTTTCGGCGTACTCACAAAGCTTTTTCGTGCGCTCCTCAACGATCGGATGGCGGGCGCGTGCATTGGCGGGCGCCATGACGTACTTCTGCGGATTCTTCGCATAGGGACGCAGGGCATGCTCCGTACGCGGCTTCTCCGTCACCACACTCTGAGAGTGCGCGATGCGGGTAGAGGTGCGCAGCAGAACGGGCGTATCGAATTCTTCGGAGATATCGAAGGCCAGGGAGGCGAAATCCGCGCACTCCTGGGAATCGGAGGGCTCGAGCATGGGGAGCTTCGAGGCGCGGGCGTAGTTGCGGGAGTCCTGCTCATTCTGAGAGGAATGCATGCCGGGATCATCCGCCACGGCGAAGACACAGCCTGCATTTACGCCCGCATAGGACGCAGAGAAGACGAGGTCCGCAGCCACATTGAGACCGACGTGCTTCATGGCGGCAAAGGAGCGCGCGCCGTAGACCGCGGCACCGTAGGCCGCTTCCACGGCGACCTTTTCATTGGGCGCCCATTCGGCGTAGATTTCGGGGTATTTCGCGGCTTCCTCAGTAATTTCCGTCGAAGGCGTGCCCGGATAGCTGGAGATGAACGAGCATCCGGCTTCGTACAGCCCTCGAGCTACGGCTTCGTTGCCGAGCATCAGTTTCTTATTCATATGGTTGTAATCCTTCTTCATGGAGATTTTCTATTGTTACAGTATATCCCTTTTTGCGCCCCGTGTCAAATGCATTCTTATATAAAAATGACCCGTCCGAAAGGACTATTTGCATATGCGGCCGCCATGAAAGGAAAGGGGGCTTTGCGTCGGGGAAAAGCATGCCCCGGGGGACTTTTCACATTTCGGGGGGGTATATGCTCCCCCCAAAAAAGGGAGCGCACGTGGGGGGGACGCGGCGGGGAAAGATGCGTTCAGTAGACCAGCTCCGCCTCATGCACGGATTTTCCGTCCTCCCGCACGGTGCGAAGCAGGACGCGGGACTCCTCACGGACACCGTGCAGAGTCAGAATGTCGCCTGAGTGCGCCTCTCCCGCGTAATGGATGTGTGCCTCCCGCAGCACCTGCCCCGGCTGCGCTGCGGCATCCTCCAGAATGTCCAGAGCGCGGGCGTTGTTGACATGGCGGTTTTCGTCCAGATCGGAGCGCACGACGGCATGCGTTCCGATGAGGGGCGCATCTGCCGGAACGCGGGGACGCCGGGACGGAGGCATCTCATAGGGAGCGGAGTCGCAGGTGATGCCCGTAAGCGGCACGATTCGTCTGGGCTCCTCGAAGGAAATCGCGGACCACTGGGATATACAGCGTACGGCGATCTCTCCCGAGGCGTCCACGATGACCGTGGCGCGCGGCCACAGAGCGCCGCGTCCCACACACCTCCAGGTGATGATGCGGCACTCCTCCGGGACGAGAGGCCGGTCGATGTACAGCGAAGTGCGGGAGATGATCCAGAACGCGCCGAAGCGCTCGAGCATCGCACGGCGTCCCATATGCATATCGCGCTCCGCATCCTCCGTAGCCGCGTCCTGAATGGCGGACAGGAGGAGGGAGGGGCGCATGAAGCCGTCAGCGCCCAGATAGGAGTGACGGACGGTGAAATCCATTGCAAACATGATGTTACCAGAGCAAGGTTACCGGACCATAGAGTCCGGATTCCAGGCTTTCCCTTTCAAATTCCAGTTCTTTTTTGTGATACGGCCCCAGCATCCACTCCGGATACCACCGGGAGAAATCCGTATGGACGAAGGCATTGGCGGCAGTGTTCGAAACGCGGATGATCAGTGTATTCTCAGGGCCAAGTCTCGGGAGGCGCACCCGGAACGGCGTGAAAATCATCGGCTCCAGAGCCTTTCCGTTCAGAATGACCTGGCAGGAGTGGCAGACCTTGCCCAGATCGAGGACATAATCCTTCTGTATACCGGCAGGGACGGCGAAGTGCGTCGGGTATCCGGGACTCATATGCGTGGGCATGGTATGCGGACGGAATTCGGGCGGCATGGGCAGGATATAGAACGCGCGGATGCCGCGCTCCCGCATGGAGCGAAGCCTGCGCAGAATGCCGTCCGGGGTAATCGTATCGTTCCATTCCCAGGAGTATACGGGCCAGAATTCCGCAGGCGGATCCTTCAGTTCATGGAGCCCTGAGTGCATGCCGCAGGTATAGCTGCTTTTCGGAAATTTCACGGTGAACAAACCCTCCGTCATATCCCGTCGTGTTCTCTCCCCTGTGGGGGCGAATGGCTCTCTTCACATCTCCCGCCTTTATTATACCCCATTCGCAAATTCATGTCAATGAAGGAACCCCCGTGGTTTAATAAGGCGGGCGCAAAGGGGAAAAAGACTTTTGGCATGTGCCGCGGCAATCCGAATTGCGTACTCATGGCGGGGCTTTCAAATGTGCAAATAGACAATTGCAAAACCCGGAGGCTCATGGTATAATAATCGGCGTTTGATGAGCGATTGCCGCACCGGCGTGCGCTTTTCGGCTCAGTTTTCACGGGGGAGGGCCTACATAATGGCAAGAAGCTATCGTGACACCATTCATGCCTGCTTTGCGGGATACATCGTCCAGTCCGTTGTCAACAGCTTCGTTCCGCTGCTGTTCATCACCTTTCAGAATCAGTATTCCGTCCCGCTGGAGCAGATTACGGCGCTGATTACCATCAATTTCGGCGTCCAGCTCCTTGTTGATCTGGCCTCGGCCGTCTTTGTCGACCGGATCGGATACCGGGCCTCGGCCGTGCTGGCGCATCTGTTTGCGGCGCTGGGGCTTGTGTCCCTGACGATTCTGCCGGAGCTTTTCCCGAATCCCTTCACGGGACTCGTGCTGTCCGTCCTGCTCTACGCCGTCGGCGGAGGGCTTCTGGAGGTTGTCATCAGCCCGATTGTGGAGGCCTGCCCGAACGACCGCAAGGCGCAGACCATGAGCATCCTGCATTCCTTTTACTGCTGGGGCTGTGTCGGAGTGACGCTGCTGTCCACGCTGTTCTTTGCCATTTTCGGAATCGATCACTGGAAAATCATGGCTCTCATCTGGACGATTCTGCCCATTGCAAACGGCATCTTCTTCCTCACCGTACCGATTGCCGATCTGGTGCCGGAGGGCACGCAGCAGCTCACGATCCCGGAGCTTATGCGCCGCGGCACGTTCTGGCTGCTTTTCGGGATGATGATCTGCTCGGGTGCCTCGGAGCAGGCGGTCAGTCAGTGGGCCTCTGCCTTTGCCGAGCGGGGGCTTGGCATCTCCAAATCCGTCGGGGATCTGGTAGGGCCTACGATGTTCTCCGTGCTCATGGGACTCTCCAGAGTCATTTACGGAAAATACGGGGACCGCATCGACCTGCGCCGGATGATGCTGTGGAGCACGCTGCTGTGCGCCGCGTCGTATCTGCTGATCGCGCTGGCGCCCCATCCCGTACTGTCGCTTGCCGGCATCGCGCTTGCCGGATTTTCCGTAGGCATTCTCTGGCCCGGCACGTTCAGTCAGGCCTCCGAACGAATTCCGGCGGGAGGAAATCCCATGTTTGCGCTGCTGGCGCTGGGCGGCGATATCGGCTGCTCGGCGGGTCCGACGTTTGCAGGACTCGTTGCCGGAGCCGCGGGGGATAATCTGAAGACGGGCATTCTCGCCGCCGTATTCTTCCCCGTGCTGATGACGCTGCTCCTGACGCTGCGCAGAAAATCCACTCGCTGAACGCGTACTCCAGAAAAGAAAGAGGGAGGGTATTCCCGATCATGGCTGATATTTTTGAACTGTTCCGACAGATTTCGCGTCCTGCGGAGGAATCCGGCCCCGTATCCCGTATTCTCGTCGGACTCGGAAACCCCGGACTCAAATACGAGCAGACGCGGCACAACGTAGGCTTCCGCGCGGTCGATGCTCTGGCGCGGGAGGCGGGCGTACGCATCGACCGATCCAGGTTTCACGGCCTTTGCGCCGAGTGCACGCTTGCCGGGGAGCGCGTTCTGCTCATCAAGCCCCAGACATTCATGAATCTGTCCGGGAACTGCGTACGGGAGGCGCTGGACTGGTACAAGCTTTCGGGAGACCGGCTGATTGTCTTCCACGATGATGTCTCGCTGGAGCCCGGACGCATCCGCGTCCGCGGAAAGGGCTCGCCCGGAGGGCATAACGGAATCCGCGATATCATCCGTGTACTGGGCTCGGAGACCTTCTTCCGCGTCAAAATCGGCGTCGGCGCCCCGCCGAACCCGGAATACGACCTTGCGGACTGGGTGCTGGGACGGATCGACTCGCCGGAGCTGGACGATGCGATCGTCCGTGCGGGAGACGCGGGAAAATGTCTGATCACGGACGGACTCGAGGCCGCGATGAGCCGCTTCAACGCAAAGCCTGCGGGAAAGGAAAATCCGTAAGCGCTTCTTTTGAATGTAATAAACAAAAAAGGGAGCACTCTCCCCCCCAAAAAAAACCTCCGCGCCTTATATGAGGAACAGACCATCCGGTTCATGTTCCCGCGGCGCGGAGGGATTATTATTCAGTCCGGCGTGAAGGGAGAGAGAGAGACTTACATTTCCGGCGGCTCTCCTGCGCGGTATTTGCGCAGCCAGCGGGCGTCCTTTCCCGGAGCGCCGGAGAAAGCCGCCGTAAAGAGATCCTGCGCCAGCGTGGAGATGACGGGGCAGAGATCCAGATACTCCAGATCATAGGCTGCGCGTACGGCGGAAAATCCGAGCCAGGCACCCAGAATCTGACCGCACAGAGCGCCGGTGGAGTCGCTGTCTCCGCGATGGCGCACCGCAGCCAGAACGCCGCGGGGGAAGGAATTTGAGTGCCGTGCGGCGCAGAACAGTGCGATACAGAGCGCCTCATCTCCGAGAAAGCCCTCGCCCAGACGGTGGATGCCCTCCGTATCGGATACGGAGGAGTCCGTGGCAAGGGTCAGCGCACGCTCGATGCCTTCAATCAGTGCGCCGGCTGCGGGAAGCTTTTTCGCCGCCGTGCGTGCCGCATGACGTATGCGCGTACGCAGATCCTCCGGGGTTCCGATTCCCGAGGAGTGCCAGGTGATCTCGTGAATCAGCTGCCCGAAGACCGCGGCACTCGCGTAGCCCAGCGGATGTCCATGCGTCAGCGCAGCCGCCTGCGCGGAAAAGAGGCAGGCATCCAGCCCCGTGCGGTGATAGGAGAACAGCCCGATCGGGGCGACCCTCATGACACCGCCGCAGCCCCGGCTTGAGTTGGCGGGAGACTCCATGCTTCCGCCGTCGGGAAGATCATGTATGGCCGACAGGCAGGTCTGCCCCGGCGCACGAAGCGCGTACATGGCGGGGACACGCGTCAGCCAGATGCGGGGCGCTCCGTCCAGACGGCTCCGATCGCCCTGCGTGGCGAGCCATTCACGGTAGGCGGTCCATATGTCGCCGGGCTCCGGCACCTTTCCCGTGCGCGTCATTCCGTACAGCAGTCCGGCCGCCGTATACAGCGTCATCTGCGTGTCGTCGGAGATCATGGCGCGTCCGTTGGTCACGGGCAGACCCGCAGACTCATCCGGGTAGAACTTTGCTATGGCCTTTTCGCCCAGAAATTCAACAGGATACCCCAATGCATCGCCCAGAGCACCTCCGAACAGGCAGCCCCGGAAGCGGCTTTCCAGCATAGCAGCGGATTCCATTTGGCCTGATCCCTCCTTTGATCGTTGTGATGAAAATACCGCGTGCTTTTTTCTTTGCAGGGCAAGGCACGCAGGACGGATACCCGCACAGTATACCATCTTCAGCCGGTAAAAGAAAGCGTCTTTTCCGCCAAATTTCACCCGTACAGAAAGCGTCTCCTCCGTGAATGAAGGAGACGCTTTTTTGTACCCCTGCACCCTCAATGCGCGAAAAGATCCTCGAAAAAGGGGGGCAATTACCAAAGAACGGAGGGGGAGGGCTTTACCAGGCACTCCATTGGAACACCCAGCTCATATCCCACGGAGTCCGCGATTTCGCGGATGGTGACCTCGCGTCCGTTTTCCTCACGGGACTTGAGTCCCGCATCGATGCAGGCGACAAACTCAAAAATCCTGTCGTAGTGCAGCGGAGGAATGCGATCCTCGATCATCTTTGCGAAGACGTTGGCGATATCGACGATGCCGGAGCGCAGGGTGGGCTCGGTCACGTATTCCGTGCTTGTTCCGTTGGAGGCGAAGACATCCAGACGGAAGGAATAGTGGTTGTAGTCGTTGCAGTTGATGATGCCGATCGTGCCGTCACGGAAGAGTACGCGGTACAGCTCACCGTTTCCGCGGTGGCGATTCCCGGATTTTCCGGACTCATTGCCGATGTACTGAACGGACTCGACCTCGTAGCTTCCCTTGAGCATCCAGACGGCGCCCAGCAGATTGGACAGCGTATGCACGGAGGCGTTGCGCTGCTCCATGCGGGAATGGAATGTCGAGACGATGAAGTGCGGCTCCCCGAGATTCTTCTTCATGTGTCCCGTCGTCGTGGACGCGGATTGGCTGGACATTCCGGACAGGCGCATGACGCAGTCGTCGACCAGCGCGCGGTTTCCGCCGACGTACAGCAGA
>CAVGLF010000095.1:0-8596 GCA_963630045.1 Butyricicoccaceae bacterium
GAGCTGCCCTCCTCCGTGACCTCCATCGGCAACGGCGCCTTCTCCCGCTGCACAGGTCTTGTCTCCTTCAAGCTGCCCGACACGGTGCAGCACATCGGCTCCGCGATTTTCGCCGAATGCACCGCGCTGGAAACTGCGGGACTCCCCGCGGGGATTTCCGATATTCCCGAAAATACCTTCTACGGCTGCTCCTCCCTGACGGGCATCACCGTGCCCTCGGGCGTGACCTCCGTCTACAGCGGCGCGTTCTATGAGTGCAGCTCCCTGAAAAGCGTCACGCTTCCCGAATCCCTGACTCTTATCGACAAGTACGCTTTTACCAACTGCACCTCGCTTGCGTCCCTCAGCCTGCCGGAGGGTCTTGCGGAAATCGGCGACAGCGCGTTCTATGGCTGCTCCTCCCTGTCGGAGCTGACCCTCCCCGCCTCCGTCACGCGACTGGGCGAGGGCGTCTTCTACGGCTGCTCCTCGCTTGCCTCCTTCGAGCTGCCCGAGACGGTGCGGGAGGTCGGAGGCTATCTCTTCGCCGACTGCACGTCCCTGGAGTCCTTCACCGTGCCCTCCTGCGTGACCGAGCTTCCGGATGCCTTCTTCTTCGGCTGCACGTCTCTTGCGTCCGTAACGCTGCCCGACACTCTGACCTCCATCGGCGAGGGCGCCTTCAAGGACTGCACCGCGCTGGAGCGTCTCGTACTCCCGGATTCTCTGACGACGCTTTCCCCCACGGCCTTCGCCTGCTCCGGGCTGACCGCACTGGAGCTGCCCGCAGGCATTGCGGAGATTCCGGAAAACCTCTGCTTTGAATGCACCGCTCTCCGGACGCTGACGCTGCCGGAGACCGTCACATCCGTCGGCTCCCAGGCCTTCTGCAGCTGCTCCTCCCTGTCGGAGCTTTCCCTTCCCGAAGGGCTTTTGAGCATTGCGGATCATGCCTTTTCCGGATGCACCTCGCTTGAATCCGTTCTCCTGCCGCGGTCGCTGACCGAGATCGGCTCCGCCGCCTTTGAAGGAAACGACGCTCTGGTCTTCACGGTCTACCCGTCCGGCGCAGGATATGAATTCGTCACGGAAAACGGACGGACATATGAGCTTGCGGAGTAACTGATCCCCCCTCTCCCCCTTTTTTGTGTCCTTAAAAAGGTGCATCCCGACTGATGCCCTTTTTCACGGACGGGGGAGGGGGGATTTTTCCTTGACACCCCCGGAAAAGTATGCTATGATAGCCGCGGCACCTTTTCCCTGACAATTGCATATCTCCTTTTAGCCGTTTCTAGCTGCATGTACGCAGCCTGTGGAAAGGGGCACTGAACCCACGAGTCGGTCACCGGGAGGCCTTCATCCATCCCCAACATGGATACGAGGGCTAGGTCGGATACACAGGAAACGGACGCGTTCTTTTGCCGGAACCGAAAGACGCTCGAGAGAATACACCCCGGAATGCGTACGGAATCCGTATCGTCATGTGAGGGGTTTCTGCAGGAAACAAAATCCGCCGTTCGTGCGCAGTTATGAACACCGGCCCTTTTTTGTTTTTTCAGTCGAGCCGTTTTTTGCCCTTTTCCCCAAAAAAGGGGCAGCGGTTTCCCCCGGCTGAGAAAGCACTTCAAAAAAAGGTGCCGGGTTTTTTTATGCCGTTTTCCCCCCGTTTTTTAAATCAAAGCGGTAAATACAGCCTTTTTCATGAAAGGAAGGTATTTTCACCATGAAACGTAAAATGACCGCGCTGCTTCTGGTGCTTGCGCTCGTGTTCACGCTCGTTCCCGCGTCCTTCGCCGCGGATGAGGCGATCGACGTATACGTCACCGTCTCCGATGCGGGCGAGCTCGTACTCACCCATGAGGCCGTTTCCGTGTCCGATCTGGACCAAGACGGCGCTCTGACCATCAATGATACGCTCATCGCCGCGCATAACGCGTGCTTCGAGGGCGGCTCCGAATCCGGCTTCGCTGCAGTTGAAACGGCCTACGGTCTCTCCATCACCCGTCTGTGGGGCGTTGAGAACGGCGGCAGCTACGGCTACTATCTCAATAACAGCCTCGCCATGGGTCTTCTCGATCCCGTCGGGGAGGGCGACCACCTCTACGCCTTCACCTACGCCGATCTGACCGCCTGGAGCGATACCTACAGCTTCTTTGCGGAGGATGCGCTGGAGGTCGAGGCCGGGGAGACCGTCACCCTCTCCCTGTCGAAGATCACCTTCGATGAAAACTATGCCCCCGTCGCCGTGCCCGCAGAGGCCTCCATCCTTGTCGGCGGCGTTGACATCGGCGTCAAAACCGCAGCGGACGGAAGCGTCTCTCTGACCTTTGACGACTGCGGCACGGATTGCACCTATTACGTCACTGCGAGCGCCGAGTCCCTGGTGCCGGCCGTCTGCGCCATCACCGTTCGGACTGCGGCCGCTCCCGTCACCCCGGCCGAGCCCTCCGCAGCCGTCTTCTCCGACGTCCGCGACTCCGACTGGTTTGCGGAGCCCGTGAAGACCGCGGCCGAGGCCGGTCTGGTTGTGGGACATGACGGAAAATTCAGCCCCGAGGCCAATATGACCGTCGCGGAGTACCTGACCATCCTCTACCGTCTGGGCGAGACCTGCGGGATGTACTCCGGACACGCGACGACCGGTGCCGACTGGCAGGATGCCGCGCGCTTCCTCACGGACGAGCTCGGCCTTGACGCGTTCGACCTCTCTGCCGCCATTCGCCGCGAGGAGATGGCCGCCGCGACCTCCGCTTTCCTGCGCGCCCTTGCGGACGGCAGCTCCTTCGTCACCCGCAAGCCCGCAGCGTTTTCCGACATCGCGGAGTCTGCCTACGCGGACGACATCACCTTCATGCAGGGCATCGGAGTCATCAACGGCTATGAGGACGGCACCTTCCGTCCGACCCTGACCATCCGCCGCTGCGAGGTTGCGGCAGTCGTCGCAAATCTCCTGCAGAACGTCTCCATGGAGGGCGTAAGCGACTGATTATCCCCCCTTTGCGGCGGATGCTCCGCGCAATGCAGCCTCACACACACACGACCTCACAACACACGACCTCATATATACGACCTCACACACACGCCTGATTTTTTTACGATCCAAAGGGGAGTCTTCAAAAGCTGCGCCGGGAGACTCCCCCCGATTTTTTATGCCGGACCTCTTTCTTTTTTGAAAAGGAGGCTTTTTTTAAAAAACAGCCTATGAAAAGATTTTTCAGATTCTTCCCTGCACTCTGCATGATATTCTCCCTGCTCGTCTGCCCGTGCTTCGCCGCGGAAGAGCTTCCCCTGTACGGGGACGAATGGCGCGTGGTGGCACTTGCGCGGACGGGGGAGCTTTCCTCCGTGATGAAGCGGAGCTATACGGACTCCGTGCGGAATACGCTCATGAGTACCGGGGGGAAGCTTTCCACGAAGCATACCGAATACGCGCGTGTCATCCTGGCGCTTACGGCGGCGGGACTCGATGCGCAGAGCTTCTCCGGGTATGATCTGACGCTCCCGCTTGCGGACTTCGATGCGACCTGCCGCCAGGGGCTCAACGGACCCGTCTGGGCTCTGATTGCGCTGGATTCCGGGGAATACGTCATCCCCGACTGCGGCGATGCCGGGGCTCAGGCGACGCGTGAGCGCTATGTCGAAGCGATCCTCGACCGCGAGCTCTCCGGCGGCGGCTTCGCCTTTTCCGGGGAGTCTGCGGATCCCGACATGACCGCCATGGCACTGACCGCGCTGTCCCGCTACCGCTTCCGCGCCGATGTGCGCGCCGCCGTCACGAGAGCCGTGCACAGGCTCTCGGAGCTTCAGTGCGCGGACGGATGCTTTTCAAGCTGCGGCGCGGAGAACGCCGAAAGCACCGCTCAGGTCATCATTGCCCTGAACGCCCTGGGGATCGACCCCGCGGACGCCCGCTTTGTCAAAAACGGGCATGGCCTTGAGGAGGCGCTTGAGTCCTTTGCCGTTCAGGACGGCTTTGCCCATGAGCGGAACGGATCGGTCAATGCCGTAGCCACCTTTCAGGGAACCCTCGCACGCGCGGCACTGCAGTGTGCCCTGGACGGGAGCACGCTCTACGGTATGCGCGAGACAGCTTACTCCGACATCGCGTCCCATGAGGCGCGGGAGGCCGTCACGGCGCTCTCCCGTGCGGGCATCCTCTCGGGCTTTCCGGACGGCACCTTCCGCCCTGAGTCCACCATGACGCGTGCGCAGTTTGCCGCCGTCGTCACAAGGCTTCTGCAGCTTGAGGACGGCGCTTCCGCTCCCTTCGCGGATGTGGCGCACGATGCCTGGTACGCGGGATCTGTCGCCGCCGCATACCGGGCGGGGCTGATCGCCGGACGCACGCATGAATGCTTCGACCCCGAGGGCACGGTAAGCGCTGCGGAGGCCGGGATCATTCTGGCGCGCGCGGCGAATATGCTCGGGCTTTCATGGGATGCGCCCGTCTGGAGCGCCTCCTCCCCCGCCGCCACGCGGGGCATGATTGCCGTGAGTGTCTTCCGGCTTGCGCGCTGTGCGGGGATGATGTGACCGTGACCGCCTTTGACCGCGTTCATCCCTTCGTCAGCCTCTTCTATTTTGCGTTCGTGCTGACCGTGTCCATGCTGACCCATCATCCCGTCCTGCTCGGCGTATCGCTCGTCTCGAGCCTTCTCGTCTCCTGCCTTCTCACGCGCGGAAAAAGCCTCAGGACGCAGATTCTTCTCCTTCCCGCGTGCCTTCTCATGGCATGCCTGAATCCGCTGTTCAGCCACGAGGGCGCGACCATTCTGTGCTATCTGCCCGACGGGAACCCGCTGACGCGCGAGTCCATCCTGTACGGACTGGCCGCCGCGGCGATGTTTGCCGCCGCGCTTTCGTGGTGCGCCGCCATGAGCGCCGTCATGAGCTCGGACCGGCTCGTGTTCCTGTTCGGTCGCGTTTCTCCCGGCTTTGCGCTCCTGTTTTCCATGACGCTGCGCTTTGTGCCGCGCTTCCGCGCCCGCCTCCGGCAGATCGTTGCCGCCCGGAGATCCCTGCACGAGCCGCAGGGGCGGCTTTATGACCGCGTGCGCAGCGGCGTACTCGTCTTCTCATCACTTGTCACTTGGGCGCTGGAGAGCGGCGTCGATACGGCGGACTCCATGAAAAGCCGCGGCTACGGCCTTCCCGGACGAAGCTCCTACGCGCTGTACCGCATGACGCCCGGGGACGGTCTGCTGCTCGGATGGATGGCGCTTCAGGGAGGCATCACCGTATGGGGGCTCGTCCGCGGCTCGCTTGACGCGCGGTACTTCCCCACGCTGCGCTGCTCTCTGAGCGCCGGAAGCTGGGGCTCTGCCGTGTCCTTCCTGCTGTTTTCCTGCACCCCGATTCTTCTCTCGCTCATGGAGGCCCTCAGATGGCATCACTTGAAATCCGAAACCTGAGCTTTCGCTATCCCGGTGCGCCCTCTCCCGCGCTGAAGGACGTGTCGCTGACCATCCGGAAGGGCGAGTTCTTCGTGCTCTGCGGCACCTCCGGCTGCGGAAAGACGACGCTGCTGCGGCTGATCAAGCCCGCCCTCGCGCCGGAAGGCCTCCGCTCGGGATCCATCACGCTGGACGGAGTGCCCGTGGAGACGCTTGACGCGCGCGCACAGGCCTCGCGCATCGGCTTTGTGCAGCAAAACCCCGACCATGCGCTCGTCACGGACAGGGTCTGGCATGAGCTTGCGTTCGGACTGGAAAGTCTGGGACTGCCGTCCGGCGAGATTCGCCGCCGCTCGGCCGAAATGGCCGCCTTCTTCGGCATCGAGGACTGGTATGACCGCGACGTCTCCACTCTCTCCGGCGGGCAGAAGCAGACGCTGGCTCTCGCCTCCGCCATGGCGATGAATCCCGATCTCCTGCTGCTGGACGAGCCCACGGCTCAGCTCGATCCGATTGCCGCGCAGGAGTTTCTCTCCGCCGCCGTGCGCCTGAACCGTGAGCTCGGCGTGACCGTGCTTCTCTGCGAGCATCGTCTGGAGGACGTGCTTCCCCTTGCCGCACGCGCTGCGGTGCTGGACGCGGGTGCTGTTATCGCGTGTGCCGCTCCGCGCGAGCTGGGAGACGCGCTGCGCGGGCATCCGATGTTCGCCGCCATGCCCGCTGCCATGCGCATCCGCGCCTGCGTCCCGGATCCCTCCGACGCCGCTCCCGTGACCGTCTCCGAGGGACGCGCGTGGCTGTCCGATTATACGCGGAGCCATCCCGCGCAGCCCCTTCCCGTGCCTGCCCTCCATACGGAAAAGGACGCGCCCTCCGTACGGCTCTCCCACGTCTTTTTCCGCTATTCAAAGGACGGACGGGACGTGCTGCGCGATACCGGCTTTTGTGCGTATCCGGGGGAAATCCATGCGCTTCTGGGCGGGAACGGCGCGGGAAAGTCCACGCTTCTCTCCCTGATTTCGGGGCAGCAGCGTCCTCTGCGCGGACGCATGGAGCTGCCTTTTGCCGCCCGGACGGCGCTTCTGCCGCAGGATCCGGGAACGCTGTTCATCGGAAAAACCGTGAGGCAGGAGCTTCTCGAGGCTCTGCGCGGTTCCGGCCTTTCCCCGCAGCAGCGCGGGGAGCGTGTGCGGGAGATGCTCGCCGCAGCCGGCCTCAGCGCGCTTGCGGAGCGTCACCCCTATGATCTGTCCGGCGGGGAGCAGCAGCGCGCCGCGCTCGGCATCGTCCTGCTGCAGGAGCCCCGGGTGCTGCTCCTGGATGAGCCGACGAAGGGCCTCGATGCCGCGTACAAGCCCGTCCTTGCCTCCCTGCTGCGCCGCCTTGCGGATTCGGGCGTGAGCATCATCATGGTCTCCCACGACACGGAGTTCTGCGCCTCCTATGCGGATCGCTGCTCCCTCCTCTTTGACGGGCAGATTGCCGCCTGCGACACGCCCCGCGTCTTCTTCCAGAGCCTCTCCTTCTACACGACCGCCGCCTGCCGCATGTCCCGCGGGCTCATCGAAAACGCCGTCACGGCCGAGGACTGCATCCTCGCGCTGGGCGGTACCCTGCCGGAGGCTCCCGAGCCACCGGCATCCGCAAATCCGCCCGAGTCATCCGCACCCCCCGATTCTGCGGAGCCGTCCCCGGACATCCGCGAAACGCCGCCGGGAAGCAGGCGAAAGACGGGGATCCTCCTTGCGGCCGCTGTGGCGGCGATGCTCCTGACGGTGCTTGCGGGAGTGTATCTTTTCGGAGACCGGCGGTACTATCTCGTCTCGAGCCTGATTCTCGCAGAGTCGATCATCCCGTTTTACGTCCTCTTCGAGCGCCGCCGCCCGCGTGCGCGGGAGCTGGTGCTTCTGGCAAGCCTCTGCGCCATCGGAGTGGCGGGACGCGCGGCATTCTTCATGCTGCCGTCGTTCAAGCCGGTGCTGGCTCTGGTCATCCTCACGGGTGTCGCTCTGGGCGGGGAGTCCGGCTTTCTGGTCGGCGCAACAACGGCCTTCGTCTCGAACTTCTTCTTCGGGCAGGGTCCGTGGACGCCGTGGCAGATGCTGGCCTACGGGCTTTCGGGACTTCTCTCGGGGCTCCTGCACAGGGCGCGTCTTCTGCCCGCGCGCCGCGCGCCGCTGTCCGTATACGGAGCCCTATGCGCGCTGATTCTGTACGGAGGCATCATGAATCCCGCATCCGTGCTCATGTATCAGAGTGAGCCGACTGCGGGCATGCTTCTTGCCTCCTACGCCGCGGGGCTTCCGGTCGACCTCGTACACGCCGCCGCGACCTTCCTCTTCCTGCTGCTCTTTTCCGAAGGCTTCCTTGAAAAAATCGAGCGGCTTCGCACAAAATACGGTCTTATCCCCTCATAGCCAGAACGTAAGGAGGATTTTTCATCCCATGCGCCGCTATTTTGCATTTTTTCTGATTCTCTCGCTGCTCCTGATGCCCCTCTCCTCCTGCGCAGTCTCCGGCACCTCTCCCGCCCCGGCCGCCGCCTCGTCTGCCGCTGCGTCCCCGGATGCATCCTCCGCGGCCTCCGTCTGCACACTGATCATCCGATGCGATACGCTGCTTGGGCATATGCAGGAGCTTGACCCGGACAAGATTGAGCTTGTACCCTCGGACGGGCTGATCTACGAAAACGACTCGGCTGCGTTCACGCCGGGGGAATCGGTCTTCGACGTACTCTCCCGCGAGCTTCAGTCCGCGAAAATCCATCTGGAGTTCTCGCGCGTTCCGGCATACGATACGGTATACATCGAGGGCATTGCCAATCTCTACGAATTCGACTGCGGAGAGCTGTCCGGGTGGACATACCGGGTCAACGGGGAATTTCTGAGCATGGGATGCTCAGAATGCCCGCTTGAATCCGGGGACGTTGTGGAGTTTCTCTACACCTGCGATCTCGGAGCGGATGTCGGGAACGCCTACAGCGGGTAATCCTCCTGATTCTTACTGCACCGCGGTATCGTAAGCTGAAATTTCTCCCTGTCAAGGGGGAAATTTCAGCTTTTTTCTTACGCTTTGAGCCCACGCCCGTACTGCCCTTCTTGTCCTGAGACTGCGTACTGTATCCTTACGAAGTTTTCCTGCTATAGGAAAACTTCGTACCTCAAGAAACGCCCGACGCAGCCTCATACTTGGCAAGGGGCGCTCCCCGCCCCCTTGCAGTCTCC
>CAVGLF010000096.1:0-8571 GCA_963630045.1 Butyricicoccaceae bacterium
GCGTGGGGGCAGGCGTATAAAGTGCATAGTCATCCCTTATACTTATTATGACATATTTGGGCGCGTCTGTCAACCGTGAAATGCACAGGGAATCTGCCGAGTACAAAAAAATCACAGAAGGCCCCCCGGGGCATCTTCAAAGCAGGCGCGGATTTATTCCGCTGCCAGGGAAAAAACAGTTGCAATTGGGAAATTTCGGGAGTATAATGCATAATAGGGTTTCTCTAAAGGTACGGATGTACATCCCGCCCGGCGCACAGTCCCAAAAAACTTCTGGGGGATACTTTCAGAAGGAAAATACGGCGGATTTGAGTAGAGTTTTGCGAAAAGCTGAAACTTTTCTGTAAAAGCACCGGGGAAACTCACGAGGGAAAACGCCCCGGCTCGAAAAATAAAAAGAACACGGCATCCCCCAAAAAATACAGATCGGGGGGGAAAAGAAAAAGCCCGTGACGGAGAGTAAAGAGTTTTATGAAGAAGTGGAGCCGTCGGACAATCAAAAGATGGTTGATCATACCCCTGTCTGCGCTGTGCGCTGTGGCGGTGCTGTATATTCTGGGCTCGCTGTTCTATAGCTATTCCCGCGGGCAGATCTATCGGGAGTCGGTGTCCCAGCTGGAGGAGCTTTCCGCGCAGCTGTTTGAGAAGCTGGACGTGCAGGTCGATCTGCAGTGGGGCTATCTGGATAAGATGGACGAGCTGCGCGCGGATTCGGACTCGATGACGGGTGAGGAGTTTACCGAGTACATCACGCTCTGCGAGCGGCTGCTGGGACCCGCCGGCAAGACGATCTATTTCCGCGCGCTGGATGAGGACGGACGCTACTATACGCATGACGGACGCTACGGAATCTGGACGGGGCTGGACAGAATTGACTTTGATGCGGATCGTCAGAGTCTTATCATCGCGAACTGGCCGGATACCACCAACTACATGGCCTTCGTCCAGAAGCTGACCACTCCGCTGGAGGTCGACGGACAGGAGATTACGCATTTCATCCTGCTGCGCAGCATGGAGGATATGCAGCCCTTTTTCCATTCCTCGGCATTCGGCGAGAACAATATGATCTACATCATCGACAGGGAAGGGCTTATTACCTTCAAAAACGGTACCCTGTCCGGCATCGATTTCGAAGGACTCAACATCTTCAACAGTCTGAAGGACGCGGTTTTCCCCCACGACGGCGATCTGGAAACCGTCCTCGCCCATGCGGATGAGAACGACCGCGACTGCACGGACGTGGAGATTGCGGGACACGATTACTACCTGATCTATGAGCTTCTGCCGCGGTATGAGTGGGGCGTTCTCATGCTGGTCTCAGCCGGTGACGTGGCCGTCACGACAACGAGCATGGTCGATGCCATGCTGACGCTCTTCAGCGCGATTATCATAGCACTCATGGTGCTGATGGCCGTGTCCTTCCTGTTCATCGCACGATTCCGCGACAATCAGGCGCTGCTCGCGGTCAAAGAAGAGAGCGAGCGGCAGCTTCAGAACTCCTACCGTCTGCTGGAGAATGCGAACGAAGATCTCCAGAAGGCGCAGAAGGAGACCGAGGACGCGCTGGAGGTGGCGAACCGCGCGACAAAGGCCAAGAGCCGCTTCCTGGCAAACATGTCGCACGACATCCGAACCCCCATGAACGCCATCGTCGGCATCACGAAGCTCATGGAGGCCGAGGTCGACGACCGCGAGAAGATGCCCTACTACATCAGAAAGCTGCAGACATCATCGAGCTACATGCTGGGACTCATCAACGACATTCTGGACATGAGCAAGATCGAGTCCGGCGAGGTGCATCTCAATCCGGAGTCCGTGAGTCTCCCGGAGCAGGTCGGTCAGATCGAAAGCATCATCCGATCCCAGAGCAACGAGAAGAATCAGGAGTTCACCATCGCGGCCTACGGCGTCCGGCATGAGTATCTCATCGGAGACTCCGTCCGTCTGCGTCAGGTTTTCATCAATCTCCTGAACAACGCCGTGAAGTATACGCAGAGCGGCGGCTCCATCCGCATGGAGCTGCGCGAGCTTCCCTGCGCCGATCCGGACTGCGCGACGCTCCGTACCTCCGTCATCGACAACGGCTACGGCATGTCGGCGGAATTCCTGACGCGCATTTTCGAGCCCTTCTCCCGTGCGGAGGACTCCATGACGAACCGCATTCAGGGTACGGGTCTGGGCATGTCCATCACGAAGAGCATTGTCGACATGATGGGCGGCACCATCACGGTGGAAAGCGAACTCGGGCGGGGCAGCCGCTTCGACGTCACGCTGACCTTCCCCATCGACCGCACCGCCGTGCATGATGCAGGACTTCGCAGCCTGATGCTCATCACATCGGACGAAACGCTGCAGGAGAACGTCCGCGCCGCCCTTGCGGAGGAGCACGTGGAGCTGCGCATTGCGGCCTGCATGCGCGATGCCGTGCGGGAGCTTCGCGAAAGACCTGCGGATGCCGTCCTGCTCTCGGGATTCCTGCAGCGCGACCGGCTTTCCCAGGCCGTGCGCGAGCTGCGCGAAGCCGGTTCGCCGTCGCCGGTCATCCTCTGCTGCGACTACGCACGCCGTGAGCAGGTGAGCATGATGCTCCGCGAAAGCGGCGTGGACGGCTTCATCGCCCGTCCGTTCTTCTTTGCCAATCTCCTCCGCGCGCTGGAGCAGATGCGGTCGGATGAGAACAAGTCCCGGGAGAACCGCTCGCCGCTTGCGGGCATGCACTTCCTGTGCGCGGAGGACAACGAGCTGAACGCGGAGATTCTGGAAGCGCTGCTGGATATGCATCACGCCACGTGCAAAATCTACCCCGGCGGTCTGGAGATCGTCGAGGCCTTCGCCTCCGTGAAGCCCGGCGACTACGACGCGATTCTCATGGATGTCCAGATGCCCGGCATGAACGGCATGGACGCCACCCGCGCCATCCGTCAGGGCAGCAACCCTCTGGGACGCACGATCCCCATCATCGCCATGACGGCGAACGCCTTCAGCTCGGACGTCCAGGACTGCCTGGATGCCGGCATGGACGCGCATCTGGCAAAGCCGCTCGATATCTCGATGCTGGAGCGGACGCTGCATGACATCAAAAGCGTAAAGTCCTCCGGGGGGGGGACAGCTGTACGCCCAGAGAAGACACACCCGCAATCAGTAAGTAACAGACAATAAAAAAAGAGCCCGATTTTTCCCGAAAAGAGATCCCGCGGGGGATTCAGAGTGTGGAAAAAATCGGGCTCTGTGTGTTTTTTTAATGTGCAGAGCGTCAAGCCCCGGGGGGGGCACGGAGTACGGGGATGCCGCAGCGGGGGAGGGGACTTTCCCCCGTGGAGTGCTCCTGCGCGCAAAAAAAGAGGGGGAGAGTTTTTTTTGAGTTACGCGGGGAGGAACTGTCCGACGACCGAGATGTATTCGGTGCCGAATTCCGGCCAGATGGCCATGAGATTTGCGTGGAAGCGCTTGCGCTCGCCGCGGATCAGAAGCTCCGCCATGCCCAGGACGTACGGATTCTCGCGGGTGGTGCACAGGAGCTTTTTGCGGAATTCGTCCCAGTACTCTACCGGGAGAATGTTGTCCGGATGATCGCGGGAGGTGAACACGGTCATGCTCCCGGAGCTGTCGCCGTCCAGATGGACGTAGGTGATGCGCCCCAGAAGTTTGTCATACTCAAAGAGAATGCCGTCCGAGCGGCTCATGAAGAATTCCTTCTTCTGACGCTCGTTTTTCAGCATGCGGCGCACATAGTTGTCCTGCGGCAGCTCCTCGGTGGAGAGAATCTCGTCCGCCACGGAGACCGACTCCGAGGCGAAGTCATAATGCCGCCCCTGAGCGGAATAATCAAGCAGGGAGTGGGCCACGTCCTTCAGACTCTCCAGCAGCAGGGGATTGAAGGCGCCGCACTCGCCGCCCAGAATCATCTCCAGCGCGCGCTCGTGCGTGAAGGCCTTCTTATAGCAGCGCTCGCTCGTCAGCGCATCGTAGACATCCGCCATGGAAACGACCTGAGCCGCGATCGGGATGTCGTCTCCCGCAAGGCCGTCGGGGTATCCGCGTCCGTCGTACTTCTCATGGTGCCAGCGGCAGATGCTGCGGGCGATGCGGACAAAGCGGCTGCTCTGATCAAGCTGATCGCTTGAGAGGATTTCGTCTCCCCAGGTGGTGTGGGACTTCATGATGACCCACTCGTCGGGGTCGAGCTTCCCGGGCTTGTTCAGGATGGACTCCGGCACCTTGATCTTGCCGATGTCATGGAGAGCCGCCAGCGTTGAGATGAGGGAGATGTCCGATTTCGAAAGGCTGTAGCGGTCCGTACGCCGGATAAGCGCCGTCAGCAGCAGATGCGTGATGGTCTGCACGTTCAGCGTATGGCTGCCGGATTCGTGATTGCGCAGCTCGATGATGTCGCTGAAGATGCTGATCATCGTGTTGTTGACCTTCTCACGCTCCAGCACCTGACGCTCGACCAGATGCACAAGGCGCTTCTGCTTTGCGTACATGAGCAGCGTATTCTCGACACGGCGCTCCACGACGACGGAGTGGAACGGACGGCTGATATAATCCGTCACGCCCAGATGATAGGCCTTCGTGATGAAGTCGGAGTTGTCCTCGGCCGAGATGATGATGACGGGGATGGTGTGAATCCAGTCGCGCTCATTCATGATGCGCAGCACGCCGAAGCCGTCCATGTTCGGCATATTGACATCCAGCAGCACCAGATCGATGCTCTCGCCGCTGCTCAGGATATCCACAGCCTCAACGCCGTCCGTGGCGTACAGGAACTCATACCGATCCCCCAGCATCAGGGTGAGCATCTCGCGGTTCAGCTCCGCATCGTCCGCAATCAGTATTCTGCTTTTCGCCATAAAGCAAGTACCTCTTGAAAATCTGCTTCGTAGTTTTAAAAAAATAGGGAGGAGAGACAGTCAAAAAAAATCAGTTCTGCTTCGCGCGGCACTCCAGGAGAACCGCATAGATCTTCTGCGCATCCACGGGCTTTGACAGGTGGTAATTCATGCCCGCGTCCAGCGTGCGCCGGCGCTCGTCGTCGAAGGCATCTGCTGTCATGGCGATGATCGGTACTTTTACGGCATCCGTCCGGTCGAGTGCGCGGATTTTCTCGGTCGCTTCCAGACCGTCCATGACGGGCATGCGGATGTCCATGAGTATCGCATCGAAGGAGTTGGGCTCGGAGGCAGAGAAGGCATGCACCGCATCCAGACCGTTTTCGGCCGTCGTCACGATGCAGCCGGCCTTTTCCAGAAGAATCTGCGCGACGTAGGTGTTGATCTCGTTGTCCTCGACCAGCAGGATGTGCATGCCGGCCAGATCGGGCGTCTCATCCGTATTTTCGGCGGGCTTGAAATGATCGTCGCGCGAGACGATGCCGACGTAGAACACAGCCGTGAACTCCGATCCCTTCCCGAGCTCGCTTTTGACTGTGAGCGTGCCGCCCATGGCCTCCGTCAGGCTCTTCGCAATCGAAAGCCCCAGACCCGTGCCGGGAATCTTGCTTGAAAGCTCGGAATGCTCGCGCGCAAACGGCTCGAAGAGGTGCTTCATGAACTCCTCGCTCATGCCGATGCCGGTGTCGCGCACGATGAAGCGGATTTTCAGCCGTCCGTTTTCGGCCTCCAGATTGTCGACGATGAACCAGACATCGCCGCCCTCGGGCGTGAACTTCGCGGCGTTAGAGAGCAGGTTGAAGAAAATCTGATTGAAGCGGAGCTTATCCACCCGGATCGTATATTCGCCGGGACGAAGCTCGGAGTGGAAGTTGACATGCCGCGCATCCATGAGAGGCTGGATGACCGTATCCACGGTGTGCAGAAACTCCGTGCGCGTAAGCTCGCCGTAGTTCAGCGTGAGCTCGCCGGATTCGATCTTGCTCATATCGAGGATGTCGTTGATGAGCCCCAGAAGGAAGTTGCCGGAGATCATCATGCGGGAGAGATAGCTGTGGATGACGGAGACGTCCTCCTCCTTCAGCGCAAGCTCCGTTAGGTTGATGATGGCGTTCATCGGCGTACGGATGTCATGCGACATGTTCGACAGGAAGCTCGACTTGACGCGGCTGGCCTCTTCGGCGCGCTTCGTCGCCTCCTGAGCCTTCTGCAGCGCGTCCTCGATGGTCTTCTTCTGCTCCCGCTCCAGAATGTCCGTCTCGCTGGTTGCCATGAAGAAGTACGCCAGCAGCGCTACGATGACGGAGCAGAAGGGCTGGAAGGGGAAAATCTCATAGATCGGGATGACGAGGTTGTTGACCATGGCGGCGATAAGCGGAATCGCCGAGATGGCGACGCCCTGGAACAGGTAGGGCTCGCGGTCCTGCTTGCGCCGCGCAATCGTGACGGCCGCATACAGCGCGGGATCGACATAGTAGAAATAGTTCAGATAGGAGAAGACCAGGAAGAGCGGGCCGCGGACATAGAGACCGTCGGCGGAAATCTCCCACAGCGCACCGGTGAAGGGCGTTACGAGCACCATTGCAAGCAGGATGACAATCGGAATGTACTCGATCTTCTTCGTGAAATCCTTCGCATCCGCGCCCACGAAATTGCGCACGAACAGATGCCACGAAAAGGGGAGCACGACATAGGCGACGTAGAAGAAGAAGGCCGTGATGTTCCAGATATAGGCCGGACGCGACGAATTGAAGTGGCAGACGATGAAGAGCGCATCCATGACGACATAGGCAATCGTCGAGCTGATGAGGAAGCGGCACCTGCGCAGGCTCTGCGGGCGGCGAATCGCCGAGGGAGAGCGCACAAACAGGATGACGAGAATCAGCAGCATGAAGAATGAGCTGGTTAAATAAGTGCCGATATGGTCCACAACCTCTCTCACAAAGGAAGGATAGAGTACTGCCGCGGTCCGCGTGAGGGTATATGCATACACACACAAAGACTCGTGTATATTATACACTTATAATCAGTAAAATGCAACAGTAATTTTTGTAATATCAGCCCTTTTTCTGCAAAAAAGGGGCAGGTGTGCGGATGCGAAAGATACTTTACGGGGGAGCGGGGGAAAGCATTCCGGAGACTGCGCGAAATGTTTACATTTTGACCGGCATAAATCATACAAAAGGGCGGCAGTTGCCCATTGCAAAGTCCGATGCAGCAGCCGTATAATGGATGCAAAAGGAAAACCCGTATACAGGATAAGACTGTTTATGCTGTTCTGAAAGGAATGAATCCAAAAAAATGAAGGAAATCAAAAGCCCCAAAAAGCCGCTGATATTCTATTACGGCATTGCGCTGGCGATCATTCTGCTGTTCAACATGGTCATCGCGCCGATGCTCTCCCAGCAGAACGTGACGGAGGTGGACTACGGCACCTTCATGACCATGATCGATGAGAAGGATATCGGCATCGTACAGATTGAAAGCTACCAGATCCTGTTCACGAACGGGGACAGGACGCAGATGTACGCCACCGCACCGATGGAGGACTCCACCCTGGCCGAGCGTCTGCATGAGGCGGGCGCGACCTTCGGAAGCGTCATCGAGGAGCCGGTATCCCCGATCTGGAGCTTCCTTCTGACCTACATCCTGCCGATTCTGATCTTTGCGGGACTGGGACAGTACATGCGCCGCAAGATGATGGAGCAGGCGGGCGGCCCGAACGCCATGTCCTTCGGCATGGGCAAGAGCAACGCCAGAATGTACGTCCAGTCCACCAAGGGCATCAAATTCGCGGACGTTGCGGGTGAGGATGAGGCCAAGGAAAGCCTGGCGGAGATCGTCGACTACCTGCACAGCCCGCAGAAGTACACGGAGGCGGGCGCGTCCCTCCCCAAGGGCGTGCTCCTCGTAGGCCCTCCCGGAACGGGCAAGACCATGCTGGCCAAGGCCGTTGCCGGTGAGGCGAACGTTCCGTTCTTCTCCATCGCCGGCAGCGAGTTCGTCGAGATGTTCGTCGGCATGGGTGCCTCGAAGGTGCGCGACCTCTTCCGTCAGGCCAAGGAGAAGGCGCCCTGCATCGTCTTCATCGATGAAATCGACGCCATCGGCCAGAAGCGCAGCACGGGCAATATCGGCGGCAATGACGAGCGCGAGCAGACACTGAACCAGCTCCTCACGGAGATGGACGGCTTCGAGGGGAATACCGGCGTCATCATCCTCGCCGCGACGAACCGTCCCGAATCGCTCGATCCCGCGCTGACGCGTCCGGGACGCTTTGACCGCCGCGTGCCGGTTGAGCTCCCCGACTTAAAGGGCCGTGAGGCGATCCTCGCCGTTCACGCCAGGAAGATCAAAATGGACTCCGACGTCGATCTCCATACCGTCGCCCGCATGGCGGCGGGAGCCTCGGGCGCGGATCTGGCGAACATCATCAACGAAGCGGCTCTGCGCGCCGTGAGAAGCGGACGCACGATCGTCTGCGAGGCGGATCTTGAGGAGAGCATCGAGGTCGTCATCGCGGGATATCAGAAGAAGAACACGGTGCTTTCCGAGCAGGAGAAGCGCACCGTCGCGTATCATGAGGTCGGACATGCGCTGGTGTCGGCGCTGCAGTCGCACTCCGCTCCGGTGCAGAAGATCACCATCATCCCCCGCACCTCCGGGGCGCTGGGGTATACCA
>CAVGLF010000097.1:0-1946 GCA_963630045.1 Butyricicoccaceae bacterium
GCGCAACCAGCTCTATGAGTACGCCTTTCCCATCCGCGTCGGCAGCACGCAGACATGACCGCCGAACCAGACATCGCTGCCGACGCGGATGGGAAAGGCGTACTCATAGAGCTGGTTGCGCAGCTCGCGGTCGACGGGGTGATGCGCCGTGTAGAAGCCGCAGCACGGCCCGATGAAGACATGATCTCCGAAGGTGATCTTTCCGGGGTCGACGAAGATGCAGTTGTTGTTCGCAAAGAAGTGATCGCCGACCTCTATGTTGAAGCCGAAGCCGCAGAAGATATTCGGCTCGACATACGGATCGGAGCCGACCTTTCCGAAGAGCCGCCGGATGAGCTGCTCACGGCGCTCCATGTCGGACGGACGCGTGCGGTTATACTCCCAGCAGAGATCTGCGCACGCAAGATGCGCGTCCTCGCGTCCGGGAAAGGTTGTATCGTACAGGAGTCCCTCGCGGCATTTTTCAAGTTCCGTCATGGGCTGTTATCTCACAATCTCGAACTGCTGCTCCGCCGTAAGGTCGACGACGGTGCAGTCGTTGGCGTAGGTGCACTCGGGCAGGATGATGACGGCGGCAAGCTCCTCGCTTTCGGCGGGAAGGGGGGCCAAGTGCCAGACGGCGGCGTTCATGCGCACGAGCGTATGGCGCGGGACGAGGAAGGCATGCGCATGCTCGGTCACGGGCGTACCGCCGGACGCGGGTGCGCAGTGCAGGATCATATCGTCGTTTAAGGGCAGAATCATCTCCCAGGTAGTGGTATGATACTCCTGCTGCGTGATGATCATGCGCTCGGGACGGCGCACGAGGATGGGGGAGAAGCCCAGACGATGCGTGCTGTCCGCCGTCAGACGATCGGGGAAGAAGCGATGCAGCTCACCGCACAGCGCGTAGCCCTCGGGGGACTCCATCTGGTAGTACTGACCGAACGGCGCGAACGCCTCACGGCTTAACGGCTCGATGTGAATGGTTTTCATGCGTATACCTCCATTGGCAGATTGAATTTCATGTCGGAAAACGTGTAAGGATAAAGGATGACTGTTCAGTCCGCGGGCTCCAGACGTCCGGAGTACCAGCCCGTGACGCCGTCATGCTTGACGACGCAGCCGCGCCGGGTGCGGCAGATGAGCTTCACGCGGTCTCCGGGTTCGATCGGCAGACGGTAGTCCGTCGAGTCCTCGATGCCCGCGGGGGAGTCGCCGGCCGCCTCCTCGAAGATGAAGGCTTCCGGGATCCAGAGCGTGCGTCCCGAGGAGAGCTGGCGCACGAGGGCGCAGTCCTCCTCACGCCGCAGAACCTCGACATAGTGCTCGCCCCAGTGGACGCTTACGGGATCGGAAACGTCGGCGGCCTGGGGGTCGAGTGCGCGGTATACGGGAAGCTGATCCGCGGAGTACAGCTCATAGTCATCGGAGTCCGGGTCGGGGAAGACCAGCACGTTGACCTGACCGTCGGGCTTGACGCCGCTGCCTCCGTCGATGCTGAGGATGCGCTGCTCTGCGGCCGGGAAGGGACGGGAGCTCGGGATGCCGGTACGGTAGAGCGTCGCGGGCCAGTGTCCGACGACGATGGTGCGCGAAAACGAGAGTCCCTGCCCGACGAAGCAGTCGTTCTTCATCAGTGGCCAGGCGTCCGTACCGGCAAGCGCCGTCAGATTCTCATGCGGGAGTCCTCCGTGAACGAAGATGCGCTGTGGCGTGTCGACAATGACGGGACGGCGCGCAAGCCACGAAAGCTCCGCTGCGTATGCCGAAAGCACGCGGCTGCGGAAGTCCATAAACGCCGCGTGATCCGCCGCATATCCGTCCGACTCCTCCGGAATAAGCCGCGCCGAGGGGTCGTCCGTGAAACCGGGGGTAAGCTCCGGCACGTCCGCGAGTCCAAGTGCGGCGCGCGCCTCCTTCACGAAGCGTCCTCCTCCGGCGGCGAGGGCGCGGCGCAGTGCGGT
>CAVGLF010000097.1:1956-8558 GCA_963630045.1 Butyricicoccaceae bacterium
GTGCGGTATCGGCGGCGGGCGAGCTTTCGCGCAGCATGAACAGCAGGTAGGCATCCACATTGCCCATGCAGGCGTGAAGCTCGAAGCGCTCATCCAGCTCCATCATGAAGCGCAGCACACCGAGACTGTCCTGACCCCGCTCGACATAGTCGCCGACGGTGATGAGCAGATCGTCCTCCTGCAGACGGGCATCGCAGAGCGCCTGCCGTAGGCTCGGAAGGTCGCCGTGCACATCGGAAAAGACCACCGTGCGCCGTCCCGCCACGGGAGCTGCGCGGTCAATGGAAACGGGAATCATATCCTTTGTACCTTTCGTATCATAAACAAGATCAGAAATCAGAGATTTTCGGCAATCCAGCGCGCGACGCCGTCGCAGGTGCTGCTGCCGATGATGTGCGTGGCACGGGCTAAAACCTCGCGCCGGGCATCCGCAACGGCGCAGGACTCGTCGGCCAGCTCGAACAGGGGGAGATCGTTGAGGTTATCCCCGAAGGCAACGATGCGGTCGAAGCCGTACCGCTCGCGGATCCAGACGGCGGCGCTTGCCTTCGAGGCGGCAGCCGAGGCGACCTCCAGATAGGAATTTTCGGGGTGGTAGACATCCGCATAATACTCCACACGGATGCCCGGGACGCTGCGCAGGCTTTCGTACGCCGGCTCAAGGCGTTCGCTGCGGTCTGTGTGGGAATAGTAGGCGATGTCGCCCAGTGCCTCGAAGGAGTCAAGCCTTGTGAAGCGCTTGCCGAAGCCGCGCACGCGGTCCTCCATGTAGGCGATGGAGGCCTCGCCCTCCACGCGCTCATAGCACGACAGCAGCGTGTTGTCACGAACGGCGAAGGCGAATCCCGCAAGGTCGTGGGCGCGCAGAACGGGCAGAATCCGGGATACGGGGAAGGTTTCCACCTTCAGATAGCGCCTTTCGGGCAGGTCATAGATGCAGGCGCCGTTCATCAGCACGCAGGGCGCACCCGTCACAAGACCGTCAAGCAATACATTGACGGTCGCCGCCGTGCGCGCGGTTGCGGCTGAAAAGCACAGCCCGCGCGTCCGCGCAAGCGTATTCAGCGTGTCAAGCGTAAACGGCGTAAGACGGCAGTCCGGCGTCAGAAGCGTCCCGTCCAGATCCGAAATATACAGTGTTTTCATGTTCTTATAAGCTTACTCTGCTGTGCTTCATTTTGCTGCCTTTTCGAAAAAGCGCAGGCAGACGCAGGAGAGCGCGGGAAGAAAAATCCGGGATGCGCCGCAGGAGGATTCGTCACGCTCTGCAATATGGTCATGATCGATGCGCAGAAGCTCAGACTCTGCGGCATCCGCGCCCGAAAGCGCAATCTCGGCGGTCGTGTCGCCTCCGAGGTTCGCGATGAGGAGAAGCTTGCTTTTGCCGTCCTTCGCCCCGAGAACCTGAACCTCGGGGGAGTCGGAGTGCGTATATACCTCCGTCCCCAGATGATAGGCCTCGCCGAAGGCGCGGAAGGCATAGTAGGCGGGGTAGGGCTCCCAGGTCGAGGGATTGAAGAGGCCGCCGTACGCCGAAGGCCCCAGCCGCGCGTCATAGTACTCCATCTGGGAGACGCTTTCGCGCTGCATGGCGAGCATCATGCCGAGAGCTTTGGCTGCGGCCTCCGTACCCGTGCGGCCGCGGCGGTCGTGGCATGTGTTCCACTCGTTTAAAATATCCGGAACGGAACTGAGTCCATAGTGATTCAGCACGCGTCGGATGTAGCGGGATTCCCGCACGACTGTCGGCACGTCTGCGTAGCTGTGCCAGGAGAAGAAATCCAGCGGCGCGGAGTGCTCCGCGGACGTGATGTGCCGCAGAAAGCCGTGCAGGAAATCGATGAAGTATTCCGTTCTGGCCCGCCAGTCGCAGTCATGCCCCGTGCGGATGAGGTTTCCGTCGCAGCCGGGATCCGCATCAAGCGCATAGAAGCCGCAGGAGGCGTAGCCTCCGACGCGGATGCTGTCGCCGAAGCAGGATTTCAGGTGACGCGCCGTGATTTCATACAGGGAGAAATACTCCTCCATCGTGCCGCGCCACATCGGAGAAAGCCCCGGCCCCTCGTAATTGTCCGGCTCGTTCCAGATTTCCCAATACGTAATGCCCATGCGGTAGCCGCCGGCCCAGCCCTCGTTGTAGTGGCGGATGACGTGCTCGCAGATGCGCGCCCACTTGTGAAAATCCGCGGGCGGGAAGACGCGGTAGGATTTCAGGCGATAGGCGTTCTCGATTGTGACGCCCAGACGGAAGAAGGGCTCGACTCCGGCGTCCGCAAGCCCGGAAAGCAGATGATCGGTGAAGGCAAAGTCATAGGATCCGGGGTCGTTTTCATCCGCGTCAAAGTCCCGGAAGAGGTTGGGAATGTCGACCCAGAGCCCGTTCCCCAGCCATCCGCCCACGTCATGCAGACGGGAATAGGGAACATGCGCCTCGGTCAGATAGTGAAACAGGCTGTAGTCCGTTCCGCTGAAGGGCGGCTGTCCGACACCGTGCAAGGGCTTGATATGCCCCGTTTCCAGGGTGAAATCGGCAGAAATCGTCACTTTTTCCTGCATGGCACGAAAACACTCCTTACATATCGGTATACCCGGGGCTGTGAAGTCCGCAGGGGGGAAAAATAAGTCCTGCGGGAGCCCCGGGGAGGGGGGAGAGAGAGAGAGAGGATAAAAACGGAAAATCTTTTTTTGGGGGGGAGACCCCCGGATAACCTTCCCGGGGACTTTATTGTACCAGTTTTTTTCGCGCTTGTAAATCCTTTATTTTGCCGGGGAAGAGAGGAGGGAGGGCGCTTTTTTCCTTGACTTATGACTGCGGACGCATTATAATAAGACTGGTTTACTGTGGAGCTTACACAAGACGACACGACGGGTAAAACCCCGGGAAGGGCGTAAAAGGGAGCTGCATTGCCCCTCCCCGCCCATACTGAAGGAGGGCTTCATGCCATGATGAAGAGAACGGCTGTCATCAACGGACGGGTTGTCACGCCGTACCGCGTGCTTGACCACGCGACGGTGCTGTTTGAAAACGGGAAGATCGTGGATGTGGTTCGCGGCGAGTGCTGCACCGAAGGCTGCGAGATCATCGATGCGCGGGGGCAGATTGTCGCGCCCGGCTTCATCGATCTCCACACGCACGGAGCGGGCAATTACGATTTCATGGACTGCTCCGTCGAGGCGTTTCTGGGCGCCGCCGAGATGCACGCCCGTCACGGGACGACGCTGCTGCTGCCCACAGCGACAACGGCCAGCATCGACATCATGAAGGCGATGTTCGCCTATTTCCGCCGGGCGAAGGAGCAGAATCAGAACGGCGCCGCGCTCTACGGACTGCACATGGAGGGTCCGTACTTCTCCTATGAGCAGCGCGGAGCGCAGGATCCGAGATTCATCAAGGATCCCGACCCCGGGGAATACATGGAATTCCTCTCCCTGACCGATGACATCGTCCGCTGGAGCGTCGCTCCGGAGCGCAAGGGTGCCATGGCGCTGGGACGCGAGCTGGAGAGGCGGGGCATCGTCGCCTCCGTCGCGC
Source organism: Butyricicoccaceae bacterium (assembly GCA_963630045.1). Lineage (GTDB taxonomy): Bacteria > Bacillota > Clostridia > Oscillospirales > QAMX01 > JAAZKA01. The sequence continues at coordinate 5,489 of CAVGLF010000097.1, forward strand.
ACACCGACGGACTCTACTCCGATGTCGAGGAGGCGCGGGAGAACGGATACCACCTTCTGACGCACTTCTACTCCGGCATGTCCACCGTCCGCCGCATCAATGCCTATCGCTTTGCCGGCGTGATCGAGGCAGGCTACTGCATGGATGACATGTACGTTGAGATCATCGCGGACGGCTGCCACCTGCCGGCGGAGCTTCTGAAGATGATCTACAAGATCAAGGGGCCGTCGCGCATTGCGCTTGTGACGGACTCCATGAGAGCCGCCGGCATGCCGGAGGGACCGCTGTACGCGCTGGGGAATCGGGACGAGGGCACCCTCTGCCTGGTCGAGGACGGCGTCGCCAAGCTGCAGGACCGCACGGCCTTTGCGGGCTCCGTCGCCACCGCCGACCGCCTTGTGCGTACCATGAGGAAGCTCGCCGACGTGACGCTTGCGGATGCCGTCCGCATGATGACGACGACTCCTGCGCAGATTCTGGGCATCGCCGACCGCAAGGGCATCCTTGCCCCGGAAAAGGACGCGGACATCGTCCTCTTCGACGATGACATTCACGTGTCCCGCACCATCATCGGAGGCCGCACGGTCTTCGCGGAGTAAATACAAAAAAAGCGCGCATTTGTCCCCCCTCTCTCTCTCTTACGGGTAAAATCCTGGAAAAAAACAGGGCGGGGGGAGTCCTCCGTAAGAAAAACACGCGTGGGATTCCCCCCAAAAAAAAGGGACGGACAAAAAAAGCCGCAAAAATAGGAGGCAAATTCGAATTGCCAAAGCAGACGAAAACGGCATCGGGACGCTCCGGGACGAAGAAGAAAACCGGGAGCGCCTCTGCCGGAACCGCAAAAAAGACCAATACACCGGCCAAAAAGAAGACAACATCCCGGGCACCCGCAAAGACGGCGCAGACCGCACGGGCTGCGAAGCCGCAGCAGCGCAGGGAGCTCTGGGTGCTGTCGTGCTTCTTTCTGACCATTCTGTTCACGCTCTCAAGCTTTGCGCATGAGGGTCTTCTCATCGCGGGCATTCACAATCTGACGACGGGGCTTCTGGGCTGGGGCGCGTATCTTCTGGCTGTCGCGGCCTTTGCGGACTGCGTCGCCATCGTGCTCGCACGGGGAAAGCCTGTCGGCGCGAAGCTCTGCGCCATTTCGCTGATTCCGCTGTTCGCCTCCGTGATGATCCATCTCTTCCTGTGCACGGATACCTACACATGGAAGAATTTCTACAAGCTCTACAAGGCCGGTCAGTATTTCATCGCCGGAGGACTCCTGGGAGGCGGCATCGCGGAGCTTTTCCAGGCGATTTTCTCCCATGTGGGCGCCGTCATTCTCGTGATGATCCTGCTTATTGCGGATGTACTCGTCATCTGGAACGTGCGTCTTAAGGATGTCGCGGACTTCTTCCTCGAAATGCGCGATGCGGGAGAGGCAAGGAAAAAGGAGCCCCGCTATGACGACTATGAAAGCTTCGAGGACTATCCCGATGACCCGGGCTATGTCATAAAGAAGAGCCCCGAGCCGATCCCCGAGGAGGTGCGCGAGGTACAGCGCATCGAGCGCGAACGGGAACGCGCGGAACGGGAACGTGCGGAGCTGGAACGCCTTCGGGCGGAGGAGCAGGCCGCAGCCCGGGAGGCCGCAGCCCGGGAGGCCGCAGCCCGGGAGGCTGCAGCCCGGGAGGCCGCAGCCGGTGCGGCTGCCGTGCATGAGGGCAGGGCGTCCCGCCGTTCGCGGACGCCGGATCTGCCGCTGGAGCCCATCGAGCCCGGACGGCTCGCGCATCCGATCTATTCGAAGTTCTCCGATGACCCGGAGCCGCTGTCCGAGATCTCCGAGGCTGCGCCCAGAGAAGCGGAGTTCACCCGCGGCGAGCAGTCCCTTCACGTGCCGACCGAGCCTCCGGCCTACGCTCTGGAGCGCTGGGCGAAGACGGGCGTGCCGGAGGACGCGGAGACCTGCCCGGACGATGGGGCAGCCGGAAACGCCGCCGTGCCCGAGGACACGGAGCCGGAGGAGATTCCCGCCGCTCCCGCGTCCAACCCCGATGTCCCCGAAGCTTCCGTGCGCTCATGTGACGCGCCGCAGCCCATGAGGGAGTACGAAGAGGATACGCCCCCGGAGCTGTATTCCGAAGAGGACGCGCTCCCGGAGCCGTATTCCGGGGAGGACGCGCCGGAGGAGGCGCAGGAGTCCGTCCCGCAGGAGCCTGCGCTCCGGGACGAAGCGTCCGGGGATCGTGCGCCGTGGGATGAGTCTGCAGATTCGGAGCTCACGGTCGTCGATACGCATATGACGCATGAGGAGACCCGTGCAGCCGCCGTGACGGGCGTGCAGGAGGCCGCGGCGGAGTACGAATTCCCGCCGGTATCCTTCCTGCGCGAGGACAAGAGCACGCCCACGGAGGATGCGACGGAGGAGCTTCGCATGCGGTCGCAGATCCTGACGGACACGCTGCAGAGCTTCGGCGTTCAGGCGCATATCTCCGGCGTGGTGCGCGGCCCCTCCGTCACGCGCTACGAGCTGCAGCTGGAGCGCGGCGTGAAGCTGCAGCGGCTGACGGCGCTGCAGAACGACATCGCGCTGGCACTGGGCGCGACCGGCGTGCGCATCGCGCCGATCCCGGACAAGGTCGCCGTCGGCATCGAGGTGCCGAACAAGGTCGTGCAGTTCGTCTATCTGCGCGACGTGCTGCTGTCTCAGAGCATGAGCACGCATAAGTCGAAGATCGCATTTGCGCTGGGACGCGACATCACGGGAGACGCGATCGTCGCGGATATCCGCAAGATGCCCCATCTGCTCATCGCCGGCACCACCGGCTCCGGCAAATCCGTCTGCATCAACTCCATCATCGTAAGCCTCCTGTACCGCGCCACGCCCAAGGAGGTGCGCTTCATCATGATCGACCCGAAAATGGTGGAGCTCGGCAACTACAACGGCATTCCGCATCTGCTCATTCCCGTCGTGACGGATTACAAGAAGGCGCCCGGAACGCTTGCCTGGGCCGTCTCCGAGATGGAGCGCCGCTATAAGCTCATGGCGGCGGCGGGTGTGCGCGATCTTGCGTCCTATAAC
>CAVGLF010000098.1:0-419 GCA_963630045.1 Butyricicoccaceae bacterium
TCCTACGACCGACCGCTGCAGCTTCAAGCTGGAATTCGATCATTATGTAGACGGACAGACCTGCTTCGGGCTGGATAAGCTGATTCTGAACAACAACTACGCCGATGCCACCAATATGAAGGAAGCGCTGATCTACGATATGTACCAGTATCTCGGAGCGGATGCCTCCCTGTATAACTACGCCAAGATTTCGGTCAATGGCGAGTATTGGGGCGTATATCTCGCGCTGGAGGCAGTCGAGGACAGCTTTCTGCTCCGCAATTACGGTGCGCAGAGCGGAGAACTTTACAAGCCGGACAGCATGAACATCGGCGGAGGAGAAGATTTCGCTGACTTCGATATTGATGATATGGACTTTGGCGATATGGACTTTGGCGATATGGACTTCAGCAACATGACCCCGCCGGATATGCAGGGAA
>CAVGLF010000098.1:473-8458 GCA_963630045.1 Butyricicoccaceae bacterium
CCCCAGACCCGTCTCAAGGGCCGGATTCGAGCGGCGAAAGCCCGGCGGAGCCCCCGGCCGATTCCGATGAACGCCCGTCGATGAATTTTGATTTCGAAGGCGGCATGGGCGGCTTCTCCATGGGCGGAGGAGGCGCGGACCTCAGCTATACGGATGATGAACTGGACAGCTACGAGACCATCTGGGACGGCGAGGTCACGAATACCACGAAGGCCGACCACAAGCGCGTGGTCACCGCTCTCAAAAACATCTCCGAGGGCACGGATCTCGAAAGCTATATGGACATCGACAATCTGCTTCGCTATATGGCAGTCCATGTATTCTCCGTCAACGAGGACAGCCTGTCCGGCGCGATGGCGCACAATTATTATCTCTATGAAACCGGCGGAAGGCTGAATCTGATTCCCTGGGATTATAACCTCGCTCTCGGCGGCATGGGAAGCAGCAACGACGCTGCCAGTGTTGTGAACGACGCTATCGACAATGCGTTTTCCGGCACGGATTTCTTCGACACGCTGATGGAGGATGAGACGTATCACGCACAGTATTACGCCTATTTGAGCGAGCTTGTGAGCGAATACATCGACGGCGGCGGATTTGACGCCTTCTATGAGCGGGTGCGCAGCCAGATCGATGAGCTTGTCCGGACGGACCCCACGGCGTTTTACTCCTACGACGAATATCTGACGGCGGCCGACACGCTCTATCAAGTGGTAAAGCTGCGCGGCGAGTCCATTCAGGGGCAGCTTGACGGGACGATCCCCTCCACGGAAAGCGAACAGCGCTCAAGCGATGCGCTGGTGGATGCTTCCTCGCTGGATATCGGCGTGATGGGCAGCATGAACACCGGAGGCGGTGGCGGCGGCGGATTCGATTCCGGCGCACGGACGGCCTTCCCGGCCGCTGCCGACGGCCAGACCTCCGGCGCGGAGGAGGATGCTTCCCAGGGGCAGGACGCGGCGGACGGTGACGCAGACTCCGGGACGGCGCCGGCCGGGGGCTTCGACCCGTCCGCGTTCGGAGGAGAGCCGCCCGGAGGCTTTGACTCATCGCAGTTTGCGGGACAGGAGGCTTCCGGCGATACGCGGAAGACGGAGGACGCTGTGCAGGGCGGCGGCAGACCCTCTGCGGGCGCTTCGAATGCGTCCGGAGGAAGCTCTGCGGAGAATCTCATCCTGTACGGAGCGACGCTCCTGATCTTCGCGGCGGCGGCTCTCTTCGCGGCTCTGTATCGCAGAAGACCCCGGAAACGCTGAATTTTATGTGATCGTGAATATGAAAAATCCGCACGGGACCGGCATATCCCGTGCGGATTTTTTTGAAAAAAAGGAGGTGCGCAGGCTTTCAGTCAAGGCTGTACAGCCCGTTTTTGGCTGCGGATACGGAGGACGCCATCGAAATACGCTCGATCAGGCTGATCTGATCCTGCAGGTAGACGCGCACGGCGGGGGTCTTTTCGGCGGCAAGCATGCCCTCGTAGCAGCGCAGCACCGCGCTCTTCGCGACGACGAAGGAGGCATGGAACTCGCGCATCTGGGCATCCGTGACGGAGGAGCGGAGCTTGCCGTCCTTAGTGTACGTACTGTTCAGCTCGGAAAAACGATGGATGAGCGCGCTCATCATGGGATAGACCGCCGCGGCGTCCATGATGCCGCCGGTGGTCGAGTTCACGCCGGTCAGGGTGAAGGCCGTGCTGATGCCGGCGGTGAGGAAGCTGTAGAGCGGGACGGAGCTCAAAACCGTGCCCGAGAACTCCTCCTGAATCTGTTCGCAGGTATGCGTGATCAGCCCCGTGACCTTGTCCTCGTACTCGTCACGCAGTTCATCGATGGCATCCTTGAGCCCGGGTGTGTCGGAAGCCTTGCAGGCCTCCTCGACGACATCGAGGTAGTACAGATGGCGGTCATACTCCTGCAGGAGATAGGCCAGCTGATCCGCGGAGAAGCTGGCGTAATCGATCGTTTTACCCAACGTCTTGATGAAGCTCTTGAGATTCTTGTTGGTGAGCTTCTTGACGGCACGCTCGATGCCGGCCTCGGATTTGGAGTTGTTGATGAGCTCAACTGCCACATCCCGCGTCTTTTCGCCGGTTTTCAGATAGCCCGTGAAGGAGTTCATCTTCCCGAGCGAGGCATCCACGGCAGCCTCGACATACTCGTCCTGCTCGATTTCGGGGATCGCGCGCAGCAGCGCGTCCAGGCTCTCACGGTACTGACGCTCCGAGTAGTCCGAGAGGGGATTGGCCTCAAGCGGATCATTATGAGCAAGCGACTTCGTGACGTTGTTGCCCATGCCGGTGATGATCTTCTTGCCGAAGCTGCCGACACGTCCGATGGTATAGAGGAGCGCCTGGCCGAGGGTGTTGTTCTCCTCGGCAAAGGTCGAGTAGTAGTTGAAATTGTAGAACTGGAGCCGCTCGAAATACTCTGCGGCGGCATCCTCGCCCGGAATCGTGCAGGTAATGGAGGCGGTCTGCGTATCGGAGCTCCAGGAAACCTCCGCGCCGAACATTTCGCTGAGGGCGCGCAGCGGAACATAGGTGCGTCCGTTCACAATCTGCGCCTCGACATCCAGACTGCGGATGTCCTCCGAATAGATGCGGTCCTTCCCGATCTGCAGGACGACCGTGCGCAGACCCTGACGGATGACGGCGGTGCGGGTGGACTCGTTCCAGCTGACCTGAGCGCCCAGCGCCTCGGAGATGTCGCGGATGGGCACGAGCAGCCGCCCCGAGCGGTTCAGAACCGGGGAGGAGGTATTGAGAGCCTTTCCGTTCAGCATGACCTGCGGCTGTCCCGCGCTGTAGGAGAGACCCGAGAGCGGCGCGAAGGAGCCGTCCTGCGCCTTGCCCCACTGCTCGCCCGCATCATTGCATATGACGGCGGTGATGCGCAGACGGTCGGACTTCGAAAGCTTTTTCACGATATCCGGGGACTTTGCGGGGGACACATACGTGTTCAGAGAGGAGGCCGTGACGGAGTAGAGCCCGACGGAGGGAAGACTGATGTTCGAAGGCGTCATGAAGGTCTGACCGCCTCCGCTGATCGGAATCCAGGTATCGTTCATCGTCCTGCCCCAGACATAGCCGAATACGGTGCGCTGTGCCTGAATCGTGACGAGCGTGCCCTGGGGAAGCTCACGGATGCTGCCGGCCCACGTCTGACTCGGAGCCGGGCAGACGGGGACGCTGTACGCTGAGGTCGCGTAGAGCGCCGGCGTGATGCTGACCTCCTCCATCTCGGCCGGCGTGCCGCAGAGGGTGCAGACGCCGTCGCGGAAGGTGTGCGCTTCCTCGCGCTCGGCGGTCTTCCCGCCGCTGACGACCGTGCCGCAGCTGCAGAGCTCGGCGGCGGTCGTGATGATGACCTTGTGCCGGTTTGCGTCAAGGGGCTCATATTTGGTGGAGGCAGGACGGCGGCTGACCGCGGCATGCAGATGGAAAGAGGTGGTGCCGAGATTCTCGCTGTAGACGTAGAAGCCGTCCGCGGTTTTGTACCAGAGATGTCCCAGCGAGTTACAGAAGCTCGCCGCGACGGAGACGCCCTCGTTCATGGCAAGCGTCCGCACCTCGTAGCCGCATCCGGCATAGGGAGCGCTGCGCACGGGCACATCGGCGTGCAGGGCGTAGAGCGTGACCCCAAGCTCAGTGTATACCGGAATATACAGCTCGCCGCAAACGAGGCAGGCATCTCCGCCCTCGCTGGAGTAGCGGTGCGCACAGCCGTCCTTCGTCCAGACGGCGTAGAGCGTCACGCTCTTCGGAACGAGATAGACATCCCCGGGCTTATAGGCTGCGGAGCCTGCGGGCGCGGTCGCCCATCCCGCAAAGGTATAGCCCGAGCGGGTGGGCTTTACGGAGGAAATCCGCACGGCCTGACTCGTGGGCTGCGTCTCGGACGCGGGTGCGCCCTGACCCCCGTTTGCGTTGTAGGTTACGGTATAGGTCTCGCCTGCGGGAGCGGGAGCGACGGTCTGGGAGGAGGAGCCCTTCGAGACGTTGCCGCTCCAGACCCAGTAGCCGTTTGATACGCGGTACCAGAGATTCCCGGACTGATTCGTGGTCTTGGCCGTGACGGTCACGACGGAGCCCGCGGAACGCGTCTCGAGCTTTGTGGAATTTACGGAATAGGGACGGTTGTACAGGGGCGCACCGTTCGCGGCCGTGACGGTGTAGTCCGTCGGGGTGACGGAGGTTATGGAATACGACCACACATGGTTGCAGCTCGTGCAGATGCCGCCGGAATAGGTATGCTCCTGCTTCGTTTTGGAGCTGGCGTTTGCACGCACGACGGCGCCGCAGGAGCAGAGCTCGTCGTAGACCGCAACGGCGTAGTGATACGACTCGTCGATGGACTGATATGACTCGGACTTCGTCGGACCGCAGGCCGCGGCCTTGTGGGTATGGGATGAGGACTGGGAGGAAGAGGAGGAGGAGCCGCTCTTTGATACGTTGCCGCTGTAAATCCAGCTGCCGCCGGAGAGCTTGTACCACAGGTTTCCCGCCTGATTCGTGGTCTTCGCGACCACGGTCAGCGTTGAGCCGTAGGCGGCGACGGATTTCTTCGTGGAGTTATAGGAGTACGGACGGCTCCAGACGGCGCAGCCGTCCTTGTTCGTGACGGTATAGGAGGCCGCCGTCAGGCTTGTGACGGTATAGGACCACTCATAGCCGCAGGAGGAGCAGATGCCTCCCGTGTAGCTGTGGGACTCGGAGGTCTTCATCGAGGCATTCGCCTGCACAACGGCGCCGCAGGAGCAGACCTCGTCGTAATAGGAGAAAACCCAGTGGGAGCTTGCGTCCTTCTGCTGATAGGAGCGGGACTTGGTCTCGGAGCACGCCGCGGCGGTATGCGTATGCGTCCGTACATTGGAGCTCCAGACGTAGTTGCCGTCCGAGAGCCTGTACCAGACATTGCCGTACTTGTTGGTCGTGCTGCCGGTGGCGGTCAGCACGGTTCCCGCGCGGGGGATGGTGCGCACCGTCTTGGACGAGCCGTAGGGCTCGGAGTGGATGGGGGTATCGGCGTTGATGGTCTCGTAGTAACAGGTCGCGGCGAAGGACACTCCGGAAAAGAGCGTCATGAGCATGAGAGAAGCAAGAAACGCGGAAATCAGGCGGGTCGTCCGTTTCATGATGTTCACCTCATCGCGGTATGATAATACCCCGGCACGCTGTGCCGCGTGGGGGGTGATGCACGGCTTCAGGATGTGCGGAAAATCCGGGCAGAAAGCGAAAATCGAGGCACGTTTGTACGTCCGGTATGCGAAAAAGGGGGGCTTTCAGCCCTCGACGACAGCCTCCAGAAGGGCTGCGGCGACGGATTTTGCGACGCCGGAGCCCGCCCCCGCGTTCTCCGCGATGACGGCGAAGGCGCAGGGATAGCGGTCATCGTCGACGAAGCCGAAGAACCACGAGTGGGATTCTGCCGAGTCCAGCTGAGCCGTGCCGGATTTTGCGCAGACATGCCCGTAAAGCTCCTTGGGGAAGGAGGCGTCGCCGTAGACCGCTGCGGTATTGTTGCGCATCCAGGACGCGAGGGTGCGCGCGGTTTCGGCCTTCATGATGCGCTCGGAGGAGGAGGTCGAATCCGCGAGAAGATGGGGCGTGACGGCGATGCCGCCGTTTGCGATGGCTCCGGCCAGACGCATCCATGCGGCGGGGACAGCGAGATCCGTGGACTGACCGATGCCCGACCACGCAAGCTCCGCCGAGCCGTCCGGATAGGCGGTAAAGCTCCCCGCGGCGACGCGGATGCCCTCGATGTCGAAGGAGGAAACGAGGCCGTACGCCTCTGCATATTCCGCCAGCGTGTCGCCTCCGACAAGGAGCGCGATTTCGGCGAAGGCACAGTTGCAGGAGCGGGCGAGCGCGGTCTTCATATCGATCGTGCCGTGCGTGCCCTGACAGTTGATGCGCCGTCCGTCGATGACGATGCTGCCCTCGCAGGTGAAGGTGCGCAGCAGGATATCCGGCACGGTTTCCAGAGCGGCGGCGGCGGTGACGACCTTCATGATGGACCCGGGCGTATAGGAGGCGCTGAAGCAGCGGTTCAGGTACGCTCCCGCATAGGCGGAGCTGGTTTCAAGATCCTCCGGCACGTTTTCGGGGTCGTACCCGGGCTTTGACACGGCGCAGAGAATGGCGCCCGTCTTATAATTGTAGCAGATGACGGCTCCGTTATAGTCCCCCAGCGCGCGGTATGCGGCGGCTGCAATCTTCGAATCGGCGGAGAGCTGCAGTACGGTGGAGGAGTCCTCCGCGAAATAGAGCCCCGTGATGGGGGAAAACCCGGAAAGCAGGCTTGAAAACTTCGTCTGAGCGCCGGTGCCGATCTTTCCGGCGGTGTCGCCGACGAGATGGAGCATGGCGCGGCGCACGGTTTCATCCTCCGCATAGTGCCGGACGCCGTCCGAGGTTTCGGCCAGCACCGTGCCGTCGCGGTCGGTGACGGTGCCGAGGATGAGCTCCCCGTTCTTATACAGATGGCGGTTCGACGGAAGCGACACCCATGACGCTCCGTCACGCAGATAGGACACGATATACACGCAAAGCCCGGCGCACAGCAGCAGCACAAGCGCTACGACAACCAGTGCGCGGCGGCGGATTTTATGCATAGAAGACTCCTTATTCCAAAAATAAACAGACTGCTGGGGAAAAATTGGGACTCCGTTCAATCCCCAAAAAACAGGAGAAAAACCCTCCTTTATCATAGCATGAAACAGGCGATAATGCAAGGGCGGGGCGGGGAAAGGCGAAGCTTTGCCCTTGATTTTTTGCAAAAAATCCTTATAATGAAAATAAGCAGATGCGCAGCGGATCGGCAGGAAAGGCTCCGCGACACTTGAGCAATCCGTCGCGCTGGCGAAGAAGGGAGGAACGCATACGGAATGAAAACAGAAAACGGAAACTGCGGCGGCAGGGAACTGGAATTCGCGATTTTCTGCATTGAAAGCGTGGCCTCCAGACTGAATACGGACGCGCGGAAGGTGTATGATGCGTGGACAGTGCGGTCAGACATTCTGAAGGGCTATATCATTCCGGAGTATGAGGTGCTGCATACGCAGAGCAGGGAATATATTGTCGATGATATTCTGGAAGTCATGCGGGAGAGAGGTGTGACGGTATGATCGTATATCACGGATCCTGTGTGGCCGTGGAGAGACCGGACCCGATTCATTCCAGGCCCAATGTCGACTTCGGAAGGGGCTTCTATACCACGCCGATATACGAACAGGCGAAACAATGGTGCGGGAAATTCATGCGGCGCGGCAGGGACGGCATTGTATCATGTTACGAATTCAATGAATCGGCCTTGCCGGCGTTGAAGGTGCAAAGATTCGATGCCTATTCGGAGGAATGGCTGGATTTCATTCTGAATTGCCGCGGCGGACGGGATGGGACGGATTTTGATCTGGTTATCGGAGGCGTAGCCAATGACAGGGTGTTTAACACTGTAGAGCTGTATTTTGACGGGCTGATTGACAAGAGCGAGGCTCTGAACAGACTGCGATACGAAAGACCGAATCTGCAGATGGCTTTCCGCACCCGGAGGGCACTGTCCTGTCTGCAATTTAAAGGGAGTGAAAAGCTGTGAACGCAAATCCCATACTTCTCCAGAAAAAATACGCCCGCGTAGTGGCGCTTTTCGCAAAGCACAGAGGAATTGCGCCGGAGGAGGCGCTGGATATATTCTATCACTCGCAGCTGTATGAACTGATGCGCGACGGCGTGTCAGATATGCATTGCATGAGTGATGAATACCTGGTGCAGGAGCTGGAGGAGCAGCAGGGGGAAACAAAGCAGGCTGTCCGTTGACGCATCAATCGGTGGATTATCATTCGGATGCTCCAACGGCATACGTTGAATTTGATCAGGACAGCTGGACAGCATCAACCGAGATGACGATTCATCCCATCAATGAAGGAATAACAGTGCTTACGTTTTATGAAGATAAGAGTGGGCAGGAATTTGAGATGATCATTAT
>CAVGLF010000099.1:0-8458 GCA_963630045.1 Butyricicoccaceae bacterium
TGCTTCCTTTCCTTATATATGCCTGCTATCTGCAAAAATCGTTTCCGTATGTGCGCCGGTCAGTCCTTCAGTCCCTCCGATTTCAGGACGCGCTCCAGGACATCGATGTCGGTCGTGATATCCATGTTTTCATCGGCGTACAGTCCGTCAGCCTGCTTTTCAAAGGCCGTTGCGACCATATCCATGCTGTTTTTGATGGAATCGAGCGTCTCGCGGATCGTCTCACCCTCGACAGCCTTGGCGGAGAGCCTGTCATAGGACTCAAGAAGCTTTAAGGATGTCGGAAGGTAATAGCTCAGCAGCTTGCGCACCTTTCCCACCCGCTCCGGATGCTCGGCGATCGTGTCGAAAATCTGCCCGCAGGATTTTTCCATGCGGGACATCTGCAGGGACAGGTATTCATCCTGGATCCGGTCGTTCAGGTCTTTAAGCTGCTCAACGCTTTTGCGTCCCTCCTCAATGATGGCATCGACCTCGGGGCTCCCCGTGTCGACGGGAGCGGGCTTTTCCTCCTGCTGCATCACCTGCACGGGGAAGAACGGACGCGCCACGCAGTAGGCCAGCGCACAGACGATCAGTCCCGCGACGATCTGACGCATCGTGTACAGCGGAAACAGCAGCCCGTACAGAACAAATACTCCGGCCGCAATATATATGGGAGCCGCACTGCGCACCTTGATTTCCTTCATCCTTCATCCTCCTAGGCATCTGCATCATTATTATAGCAGAGCGCTCCCCGCCCGTCAAGATTATCCGCTCGCCATTTGGGGGGTAAATAGCGCTTTTTGCATAAATTTACTCGTATTTCGAACCATCTTCCGCGAAATTTCCCTGCGTTTCTCCCTCAGGCTCGTCCGGCGGCAGATCGGTGTTTTCAATGTCGATGCCCATCTCCTGACGGACGCTGCTCCACAGCGACGAATCGTCGTAGCGTGAGTGCGTCAGAAGATTTTCGTCATCAGGCAGGACATCCCGTCCGTGCCTGCCCGTGCAGGCGGGGTACTTCGTTTCGTCCCACTGATGCGTCAGACGCATTTCCTCATCCGTCAGCCCGAAAAATCGGTATCCGGTTTCCTGCTCCTCGTCATCCAGCGCGACATCCACATGGTACCAGTATCCGTCCCCGAGCTGCACGAGGTTCCATGCGTGATCCTCGCTGCCCAGACGTCCGTGCACCACCATGCACTCAAGCCCCGCCTCGTCGCAGATGAGCTTATACGCCATGGCATACCCCGTGGATACCGCCCTGTTCTGCGCAAGCGCTCCGTAGGCCGTGTAGGGATCCGTATATACGGTTCTGCTGTGCGTCTCCTCCGTGTCCTCGTCATAGCGGGCAAACCGGCACAGCGCGTCATGCAGCTCCAGGAAGAGCCCGTCCCCCTCCTGCTGTGTCGTGGACAGGATGATATGCGCGCTGCTTGTTGCGGCGCGGGATTTCGTCACAAGCGTCTGGGATGCGCTGTCATAGGAGATCACGACCTCCATGACCCGGTTCTTCCCGCTCTCCGGAGTCAGCGTGCAGGAGACATCCGTCATGCCGTAGGCAACGGAGGGCGTGCTTTCGTAGATGCTCTCCACAATCTCGCTGAGGTTGTAGTCCTCCTGCCGGTAGTTTTCGATCAGATAGGCGCGCGTTTTGGAAAAATCCCGCAGCTGCGCCTCGATTTCCTCCCGAAAGACCGCGACGTTCTGAATCGTGCGGACGGCGGCGATCTGCTCGGGCGTGCGGCGATAGGAGATGTTGAAGCGAATCTCGTGATACGTTAAAATCTTCGTGAGTCTGTAGGTGATCAGCTGCACGGCATAGGCGCAGACCGGATCCTTCTGGTAGTCCGCTATGGCCTCCTTGAGCGCGGAATCGAGGTCGTCCCCGTGATAGGCAATCTGGACGGCCAGATCCGTCTCTCCCTCGTGAACGGCTCCCTGCAGAAGCTCCATCGCCTCGTCTATGGATTCCACGCGCACGCCCGAGGGGTTCTGCTCCGTGGTGGTCGCCTCCGCATGAACGGACGTCACGACATACTCCCGCTCCAGCATGCTTTCGCAGCCGGACAGACACTGCGTTCCGATCAAAACCGCCGCCAGCGCAGCCGCCGTACGTCTTTTCACGGATGCTTCCCCCTCCCTTCCGTATCCGCTTCGTTTTTTTGCTTTCGAAGCTCTTTACGAATTTCATTCTACTGCAATTCCCCCCTGCAGTCAAGATTTCTTTTGTGAAGTTTATCCCGCCCCTTTCGTGCGCCGCCTTCAGGATTTGTATTGTCCCCGCAGGAAAGGGTTTGCGCTTGACGTTTTCGAAAATACGGGGTATAATGGGGACAACCTACCCTTTATAAGGAAAGAAGGCTTTAACTGATGTCAGAAGAGTGCACCCATGATTGCAGCACCTGCAGCCAGAACTGCGGTCATGTGAACCCCGAGGATCTGATCGAAAAACTCCATCCGATGTCCCGCGTGGGTCATGTCTACGGTGTCGTCAGCGGCAAGGGCGGCGTCGGCAAATCCATCGTGACCTCCATGCTCGCCGTCACCATGCAGCGCCGCGGCTATCGCACCGCCGTTCTGGATGCCGATATCACGGGACCCTCCATCCCTAAGATGTTCGGCGTGACGGGACCTGTGGACGGAACGGATGACGCAATCTTCCCCTGCGAGTCCAAATTCGGCACGCAGCTCATGTCCGTCAACCTGCTTCTGGACGACGAAACCCGTCCGGTCGTGTGGCGCGGTCCGGTCATCGCCGGCACCGTGAAGCAGTTCTGGTCCAACGTCATCTGGAAGGACGTGGACTACATGTTCGTCGATATGCCTCCGGGAACCGGCGACGTGCCGCTGACCGTCTTCCAGTCCCTGCCCCTGAGCGGCATCTTCATCGTCACCTCTCCGCAGGAGCTCGTTTCCATGGTCGTGGAAAAGGCCGCCAACATGGCCGATCTCATGAACGTCCCGATCGTCGGACTGATTGAGAATATGAGCTGTTTCAAATGTCCCGACTGCGGCAAAGAGTACAAGATCTTCGGCGACAGCCATATCGAGGCCATTGCCCAGCGCCATGGCCTCGAGGTTCTGGCGCGCATCCCGATGGATCCCGCTCTGGCGCAGCTCAGCGACTCCGGCACGGTCGAGCTCTTCGAAGGCGACTATATGGCCGCTGCCGCGGACAGGCTGGAAAAAAAGTAAACGCGGGGAAAACCGCATCAGGAGGATGTTTCAGATATGAAAATCGGTGTCTTCATTTCGCTGGGCCCCGATGTCCGGGAGAAAATGCTCCAGCTTGCAGATCTGGGCTTCGGCACATGCATGCTGTGCTGCTGGGACATGTCCCGCTTCACGGATGAATACGCGGAGCTGACCCGCCGTGCCATGGCGGAATCGGGCGTTGAAATTTCCGGCGTGTGGGTCGGATGGCAGGGAGGTCCCGCCGTATGGGACTTCATCCAGGGTCCTTCGACCCTGGGCATGGTGCCGCCCGCCTATCGCCAGAAGCGCTCGGAGCAGTTCCTCATGGGTGCGGAGTTCGCGGCGAAGATCGGCGTTTCGGACGTCGTCACGCATGTGGGCTTCATGCCGGAGAATCCGGGCGATCCCGAATACGTCGGCATGATCAGCATGCTTCGCTACATTGCCGGCATCCTTCGGGAGCGCGGACAGTACTTTCTCTTCGAAACCGGGCAGGAGACGCCCGTTGTGCTGCTGCGCGCAATTGAGGATATCGGAACGGGCAATGTCGGCATCAACCTCGATACGGCAAATCTCATCCTGTACGGCAAGGCCAATCCGGTGGACGCGCTGGACGTTTTCGGAAAGTATGTCCGCAACACCCATATGAAGGACGGACTCTATCCCACGGACGGACGGCATCTGGGACGCGAGGTGCCCCTGGGGCAGGGCAAGGTCAACTTCCCCGCTCTGGTTGCAAAGCTCCGCGAAATCGGCTACGACGGTCCTCTGACCATCGAGCGCGAGATTTCCGGTCCTCAGCAGCTTCAGGACATCATGGCGGCCAAGTCCTTCCTGGAGGGTCTTCTGTAATTCCGCAATGATGCAGGGTACGCCGGTATAAAACAGGCGTGTTCTCCCCCATTTTTTCGCGCAGGCGTCGGCTTTCGATACAAAAAAACGAAAGCCGACGCCTTTTTTGATGCATCGGCGCCCGTGATCCGGGTATCGGGAGCCTTCCTTTATTTCGAAAGGCATGACCTATCCCTCACGGATTTTGCATGCGGCATCCCCAATCGGAGATTTTGATGCTTGTCAAAGCGCAGAAGGTATGCTATAATTAAAAGCTGTACCGGTGTATATGCCCGATTTTTCAAAAAGAGACACTCAAAAATCACGAGGTAGAACGTTATGCCATTTCCCAGCCTGTTATTCTGCGGCGAACCCTCTCCGGCACGGATTCCGGAAAATGTACCGGAGGATCTGCGGCTGACACTTCTCCTGCCCCCGACCGTCCGGCCGATTCTCTGCATTCCCTGTCACGCCTCCGACATTCTGGCGCGTCAGACACTGCTGCGCGCGCTGGAGGCCTCGGATGCGCGGAGAGCCTATTTCATGCGGCTGTCGCAGGACATCGATGCAGTCTTCACCTGCCACGAAAGCTTTTCGGACGTCCGCTGCGACAACGAGCGGGCGCTGTCCTATCTGGGTCTGGTCAACGCCTATCACGCCTTCTGCCGGGATGCCGCTGCGGCTCCCGAGGTCGGGGACTCGGGCGAGCTCTATTCGCGGTTTGCACGGTTTTTCGCGGATTTCACCTCCGCTCCCGCCTTTCGTGAGATGGAGCAGCGGCTTGAATCCCTCTATCCGCGCATCGATTCCATCCGGCGCAACCGCATCCGCATCCGCGGCAGCCGGCTGAAGGTTGCGGCGGAGGCTGCGGAGACCTTTGAGGAACGGCTTGCACGCTGTGCTTCCGAGCTGGGCTTTGCCGAATTCTCTCCCGCGCGTACCCTCTCCCAGCCCATAGCACCGCAGCTCATCGATGCAATCGCCTCTCTGTATCCCGCCGAATTCGACGTCTTCCGCGGCTTCCTTCGGGACTGCGGCTCCTATTTCGACGAATCCGTGCTGAATTACAGGCAGGAGCTTTCCTTCTGCAACGAGATCACGGCGCTCTGCGCCAGAATCCGCGCGGCGGGCATTCCGCTGACCTATCCGAAGATCGCCTCCGAGAAAAAGGTCGATATCAGAAACTGCTACGATATCACGCTTCTGTCCAAAAACGAAACCAGAATCGTCCCGAACGACGTGCTTTTCGACTCCTCTGCGCCCTTCTTCTATCTCACGGGCGCCAACGGAGGCGGCAAGACCACCTACCTGCGCACCGTCGGCGTTGCGGCGCTTCTCTTCCTGTGCGGCTGCCCTCTGGCCTGTACGGCGGCCGAGATCTATCCGCTCTCCGCAGTCTATACGCATTTCCCGCGCGACGAGCGCTTCGACGGGGACGGACGCTTTGCGGATGAGAAGAAGCGCGTCGCCGAGATCAACGAGGTACGCGGAGACGACTCCCTCATCCTGCTCAACGAAACCTACGCCACGACGAGCGAGGACATCGCCGTCCGACAGACGGAGGAGCTGGCGGAGGAGCTGTTTGCCAGCGGCTGCATGGGCATCTACATCACGCATCAGCACTCGCTGGGTCAAACCCGCATCCCCTACCTGAACGTAATCGTCGATGCGGATGATGAGAACCGGCGTACCTACAAGATCGCGCGCCGCAAGGGGGTTTCCGGCTCCTATGCGCACGACATCCTCAAGAAATATTCCCTGACCCGGGAGGCGCTCGAGGCTCGCTTCCCCGCGGAAAACGGAGGGCACAAGTGATGAGCAACGAGCCGAAGTTCTCCCTGCTGTATAAAACACCCGAGCCCGTCGACTTTGATGCGGCCGAGGACTTGAAGCAGGCAGTCTATGATTTTTCGCTGGATCAGGCCATAGCCGAGCTTTGTCCGAACAAGAAGCAGGCGGATTACTTCATCGATATTCTGGAGCATCCGCTGCACAGCGTCGAAAACGTCCGCTACCGTCAGGACATCCTGCAGGATATTCTGCAGAATCCGAAGCTTCTGCCGGAGCTGAACCGCCTGTTCAAGCGCTACGACACCATCGGCGCGGACTGGAAGGAGATGCGCGCCAACGTATACTCCTTCGGTGCCGCCGTCAGTCAGCGCGCGCTTCTGGAGTTTACCTTCTCCCAGCTGCAGGTGACGGCCAAGTTCGCCAAGATGATCATCGGCTACTTCTTCTCCCTGCAGGAGATCCTGGAGCCCTATGAATTCCGCTCTGAGGGCATGCACCGCATCAAGCAGTACTGCACCGACATGATCGGCAATTCCGCTCTGCAGGAAATCGTCGACATCGCCTCCCATTTTCTGCATTACACGCCCGAGCATTACGAATTCTCCGTCACAGCCACGGTGGACGACGGCTTCCGCCTGCGTGCAAGCGAGCTGTGCGATGCGCTCGATCTGACGGTAAAGCCGAAGGGCAATCCGATCAAGCGCTACCTCGACCGCCGAAAGGAGGCGGGCTCCCTGCCGCCCGAGACATCCATCCGCGACGAGCTTCCCGAGGATGCGGACTTCATGCTGGGCGAGGCGATCTACCGCATGTATGTCGTCCTGACCGACATCACGAACCTCGTCTACGAGCTCTTCTTCGGCCTTTCGCGTGAGCTGCAGTTTTACGATGCGGCGGTGCTGTACTGTGCCAGGATTCAGGAGCACGGCATGACGGCCTGCATGCCGACGGTGGTGGAGGCATCGAAGGACATTTTCGATGCGCATGATATCTACGATTTTCTGCTCCTGTCCGAGGGACTCCGTGCGGGGCAGATCGTCTGCAACGACATCCTCATGAACGCCTCCTGCGACGGTATCCTGATCCGCGGCAACAACAGCTCCGGCAAGACGGTGTACCTGCGTTCCCTGGGCGTGGCGCAGCTTATGGCCCAGGCGGGACTTCCGGTCTGTGCGAAAAGCGCGAAAATCAGCATCCGCGACGGCGTTTTCACGCAATTTTCCTCCGCCGAGCGCGAGTTCAAGGTCGGCGACACGGCAGGACGCTTCGAGGGCGAGGTCCAGTGCATCGCCCATATCATGGACAGGCTCCGTCCGCACTCCCTGGTGCTCCTGAACGAGACCTTCCAGACCACGGCCTATGCAGAGGGCACCGTTGCCATCTTCGACATCCTCTCCGTGCTGCCCAGAACGCATGCGAAATTCGTCTTCGTCACGCATCTGACGCATCTGTACGAAATGTGCGACCCCGAACGGGTGAAGCTGATGCAGTCCGCAAGCTCCGGCGAAGGCCGCTATAAGATCACGCCCCTGGGTACAGTCGGGAAATAAGGCTCCCGGAAGGAGCGTCACCCCCCTTTTCTCTCTCAGTAAAGAAATGAGTGCGGCTTTTTTAAAATCAGCCGATGCAAGGAGGCCTTACACATTATGAAATGCCCGTACTGCGGACACACCGACAGCCGTGTGCTGGATTCCCGTCCCGCCGACGATTACGCCAGTATCCGCCGCCGCCGCGAATGCCTGTCCTGCCGCCAGCGCTTTACGACCTACGAGGTCGTGGAGCGTGTGCCGATCGTCGTCATCAAGCGCGACGGCTCGCGTCAGGCCTTCGACCGCAACAAAATTCTGAACGGTCTCCTGAAATCCTGCGAGAAGCGCCCGGTACCTCTGCGCCGCCTGGAGCAGATTGCCGATGAGATCGAGCAGCAGCTGGGAAACGGCCTGGACCGCGAGGTCGAGTCCCGTCAGATCGGCGAGCTCGCCATGGAGAAGCTACGGGACGTGGACGAGGTCGCGTACATCCGCTTTGCATCGGTTTACCGCCACTTTCAGGACATCACGAGCTTCATGGAGGAGCTGGATGCGCTTCTGCACAGCTCCGACCGGAGGTTCCGCTCCCCCGGGGAAAAGTAATTTTCACCCCGGAAGCACCGTTCCCCTGCCGTTTCGACCGCTTTGTCGAAACGGCATTTTTATATCCACAAAAACGTCAAAAATCCGGCATTTCATTGTAAATACGCGACCGAGCAGGCTGCATAAATTTTCGTTATCGAACAAACGTACAATGTTTACATAAATCAGTCACCATAACATTTGTGCAAAGCGCTGAAAATTGCGGCTTCCTCTTGCACTTGTATTCGGTTTGGTGTAAAATCATAGGTACCGATTTATGTTAATTCCGGAATTTACAGAAGCAAGGCAGGTCACCTTCTTTGATTTCATCCTTAACGGTTCTCGGCGCGGGGCACATGGCCTGCGCCATTCTCCGCTCGCTTTTCGATGCACAGGCCATCGCGGCAGAGTCTGTAACAATCTGCGACATCCGTCCGGATGCGGCCTCCGGCTTCACCGCGCGCGGAGCGGTTTTCGAGCCGGACGCCTGCGCCGCCGTACGGCGCTCGGAGCTTATCCTGCTCAGCGTCCGTCCCGCCCAGCTC
>CAVGLF010000100.1:0-2342 GCA_963630045.1 Butyricicoccaceae bacterium
CGGGGGAAGACTGCCGCGCTGGGCGGGAAGCTCTTTTTGGGGTCGAGAGGGCTCGAGCTCCTTTTTTCCCCTTTTCCCGGCGGCTCCGGGAGGGAGGCTGCCGCGCCGGGCGGGAGGGGTTCTTTATTCAGACTGCCGTGCCGTCCGGGAATGGCGGTCTGTTTTGCGTTGACGGTGTGCCTTCGTGCGTGCTATAATAAGGGGTACTAAAGGGGGAAGCAAAGGTCAGAGCTGCGAATGCTCTGCCAGCACCCGCTCCGTTGCCGCATGGTCGAGCTTCCAGATGGGTATGAGCTCCGCGGGGCTGTCCTCATGCGGAGCCAGGCTCTTTTCAAAAATCGCGATGTCGTGCCACGCGCCGAGCTTGTAGCCCGCCTTGTGATACTCGCCTACCCGCGTAAAGCCCAGTGCTTCGTGCAGCCCTTCGCTTCGCTCATTCGGAATGCGCACAAATGAGTACGCCGTGCGCACGCCCTGCATCGCAAGAAGCGTCAGGAGCGCCCGATACAGCTGCCCTCCGATGCCGTGATGCACCCATGCGCGATCCACATAGACCGAAAGCTCCACGTTCCACTGGTACGCCTCGCGCTCCCTGTGCCGATGCGCGTAGGCATAGCCCAGAATCCGCCCTTCCTCTTCCCAGACAAGGTACGGATACAGCGTGAGAATCCCGCCGATTCGCTCCGCAAAGGCGTGTACCCCCGGCAGCTCGTATTCGAATGTGATGGCCGTGTCGATATACTGCCCGTAAATGCCGAGCAGCTCTTCGCAGTCCTGGATCCGTGCAAGTCGGATAGCCATGTCGCAACCCTCCAAATAAGCGGTTATTTACAGAACAATCTCCATATACCGCCGCATCGTATGCATTCCGCAGCTTTCATAGAAGGCACGGGCGGATTCGTTGAATTCCCACACATTCAGAATGAGATTGTGGCAGCCCAGAGACTCCGCGCAGGCCCGCGCCGCGTCCATCAGCGCCGTACCGATGTGATGCCCCCTCATGCTTTCATCCACGCAGAGGTCATCCACATACAGCGTCCTCATGTCGCACAGCTGCCTGTGTCCCTCGCGCACCTGCAGCTGGCAGAAAACGTAGCCTGCGAGCACTCCGTCGACCTCCGCCACGAAGACGGGCGTATCCTCGTTTTCGATGATGCTTCGGTATTCCTCCGCGCTGTACTTGGCGGCGTTTTTGCGATACACGTCGGGTCTCCCCTTCTCGTGCAGCGCTCCGATCTGCCCCAGCAGCCGCAGCACCTCCGGCATGTCCCTCATCTCGGCTCGTCTGATACTCGTGCCCATGTTTTCGCATCTCTCCCGGATTTTTGTATTTTTATTCTCCCGATATTATAAATCGTCACTCCCGTCTTGTCAAGCCGTCTTTTTCCTCCGCCATCCGCAGACGTGCAGCATTCGGCGGTTTTTGCGGATTTTCCCAAATCAATCGGCAAGGAGCTGTATGCATTATGACCGTTCGGCAAAAGGATATCGAAGCCTCCCTGCGCGCCTCGGGCATTCACTCAGGCGATGTCCTGCTCGTTCACTCCTCTCTGAAGAGCATGGGACACGTCGAGGGAGGCGCGGAGGCCGTCATCGACGCCTGTCTTGAGGTTCTGGGCTCTGACGGCACGCTCGTCATGCCCACGCTCATCCAGAAGGACTTTGCGGATGCCTACCGTACCTGGCACATGGACAAGCCCTCGGATGTCGGGCTCATCACGGAGACCTTCCGGCGGCGCCCGGGTGTTCTGCGCTCCGACCAGGCGACGCACTCCGTCGCGGCATCGGGCGCGCTGGCGGGATACCTCACGCGCGATCACGGACGCTACGGCAAAAGAATCGGCGCCTTCGGGGATACGCCCTTTGCCGTATGCTCTCCCTGGCAGAAGCTCTACGATCTGAATGCGAAGGTGCTGCTTCT
Source organism: Butyricicoccaceae bacterium (assembly GCA_963630045.1). GTDB lineage: Bacteria > Bacillota > Clostridia > Oscillospirales > QAMX01 > JAAZKA01. The sequence goes on from CAVGLF010000100.1 coordinate 1,922, forward strand.
CGGCGTGAACATGTCATCCAACACCTGCAAGCACCTGACGGAGTATCAGATCGTCGACCGCCTCCTCGCGCACGTGGAGGACGATGCGCTTCGCGCCTCACTCGCCGCGCGTCTGCGCTGCCATGAGCGCTACTACGCGCCCGATCCCGGCGTATGGCTCTTCTCCTCGGGCGTCAGGACTCAGGAGCTTTTGGAGGAGCGCGGCTGGCTGCGGCATGCCGTCTGCGGAGATGCGCTCTTCACCGTCTATCGTGTCGCGGACACAAACGACTGCGCGGAAGGGTTCTATCTTGCGCATCCGGAGGACTGGTACACCGAGGCCTGCGTGCAGTGGCTCCGCGATGCCGACCGCGCCTCCGGCCGCCCCCGCCTCTTCCGATAGAAGCCAAAAAAGGCGAGCTTTGACGTCTTCGCCCCCCTG
>CAVGLF010000100.1:2352-8424 GCA_963630045.1 Butyricicoccaceae bacterium
CCCCCCTGGCCCGCAAAAAAAGCCCGGAAAATGCCTGCAATATCCTGAAATCCGAAAAAATCCCGCCTGGGAGAGCTTTGACTTCACAAGCTCCCTCCCGGGCGGGATTTTTCATTAAAACAGTGCCGTGAATTCCTTATGGCACCGCGGGCAGCTGATGCGTACCTGCTTTGCGCGTCCGGAGTGACGGGCGAAGCGCAGCGCGGCGCGGCAGTGCGGGCAGGTGCGGTAGACATGCGTCCGGATGTCGCGGATGCGGTTCCTCTGCAGCTGCAGAAAGCCGCGCACCCTCCACCAGAGTCTGAGGAAGGCCTGATTCTCCGCCTTTCGTGCGGGGATGTTCCTCGAAAAGATGCGGAACGCCATCCAGATGAGCAGGGCGCAGCCCAATGCGTAGACGATCCAGCTGTGCACCAGCAGATTCAGCACCGCCAGCCCGATGGCCGTCCACATCAGCGCACGGGTCAGCTGATCCTCTCCGTAGCGTCCGTACATAAAACGAATCAATCTGTCGCGAAAACTCATGTAAGCCCTTTCCTTCCATATCAGAATACGATGGGCGGATGCCGCGTGACACTCTCCTCCCCGGGGAAAAAGGGAGTCAGATTTCCTCTCCGCTCTCCTCCGGCAGTGCTTCGTCCACACCGGCTGAATCGAGGGGAATCTCCGATTCCGGGTCGAACCCGCTCAGGACGGATTCCGGAAAATCGGCAGCTGAATCGGCAGCTTCTGCTGCGGCTTCTGCTGCAGCTTCTGCTGCGGTGTCCTCGGGAGTTCCTTCTGCCCCGCTGTCAGGCTCGGGCAGAGTCTCTTCAGGCTCCTCAGGGTTCGCGGAGCCGGCATCGCTCTCCTCCGGCAGCTCCTGCTCCTCGGAATCCTGAGTGGGGTCGGCCGAGCCCGTGCGCTCCTTCTCCTGTTCCCAGCTGCGGCGCTCCCGCGGAGGATTCTTCGGGCCGCGCTCCAGCGCCGGGAATGCCCCGAGGATGGACGGCAGCAGGAAGAGCTTGAACGCCTCGACCAGCACCAGCACGAGGACGGATATGAGCAGCACCATTGCCGTCGTGCCGCCGCCCAGAGGCGTCATGCCAAGGAGCTTCGCAAGCCCCGACGCGCTGACGCACAGGATGTGAATCAGAATGCCCAGCACAGAGGATACGGCCAGCATCAGTCCGTCCGCACTGCTGCACGGCTTCCACATCGGCTCACGCGCCGAGCTTGCGGAAAAGGCGCACAGAAGCGTGCTGATGCAATAGACCGAAAAGACCGCCGTCGTCCGGAAGAGAGTCTCATCCGCGCCCTCGGGCATGAGCTTCTTCGAAAGTGCCAGCATCACGACGCAGCCCAGCGTCTGCACCAGCGCCTGAGCCGCGATCTCCACCACCATGCTCCAGGTCAGCGGTACGCAGCCGGTCGCGCGCGGCGGACGCTTCATCGCGTCCTTTTCTCCCGACTGACGTCCGATGACGAAGGCCGGAAGCGAGAAGAGCACGAGTCCGCACAGCAGCGCCGCCGTCGTGGGGAACGGAAGCTCGCAGCCCGCCAGCGTCGCCGCCAGTGCCGTCAGAGCTCCCGCCGTGCTCGCGCCGAGCAGGAGCTTCGCCACTCTGCGGATGTTTTCATAGAACGTGCGTCCCACGCCGATGGCAGCCACCGCCGTGGAGAATTTGTCGTCGTCCGCCACCAGATCGGCCGAGGAGCGGGCAATCTCCGTGCCCGTGCGTCCCTTGGCGATGCCGATGTCCGCATGGCGCAGGAGCGGCACGTCGCTCACTCCGTCGCCCGTCATGGCTACGATGTCTCCGTTGCGGTGCAGCGCATCCAGAACGCGCTGCTTGTGCTGCGTCGCCATGCAGGCGAACACGCGGGTCGACCTGACAACCGAGCGCAGCGTGCCGTCCGACATCTCATCGAGCTCGGGGCCCGTCACAACGCTGTCGTCCGCGCCGATGATGCCGACGGTTCTCGCCAGAGCCGCCGCCGTGTCGCGCGACTCGCCCGTGACCAGCATGGTGCGGATGCCCGCCCTGCGGCACTTCGCCACGGCCTCCTCGCTGTCCGGTCTCGCCGGATCGATCATGCCGATGAGTCCCAGGAACACCATGTGCTGCTCCAGCTCCTCCGGCGTTCCGGCATTCGGAGCTTCGCTGAACTCGCGGTAGGCAACGGCCAGCACGCGCATCGCCTGCTCCTCCATGAGCCGGTCGATGGCCATGATCTTGCGTCTGAGCTCATCCGTCATGGGCACGCGGCGGTCTGAGTACTCAAACTCGTCGCAGCGCTCCATGATCTCCCGCGCCGCGCCCTTGGAGTACGCCACGGGGAAGTGGTTGCCGCGATGGATGGTCGTCATCATGCGGCGCTCCGCGTCAAAGGGAATCTCCGCCACGCGCGGGAAGGTCGTATCGAGAACGCTCTTCTCAAGCCCCGCCTTCGCCGCCAGCGCGACCAGAGCCGCCTCCGTGGGATTGCCCACAGCCGACCATGTGTCGACAGCCGTTTCCTCCAGCGAGGCATTGTTGCACAGCGCGGCGGCCGTGATGGTCATGATGAGGTCGCGGCGCCGCAGAGGCTGTACATCCGCTCCCTTTGCCGTATGGAATTTGCCCACAGGCGCATAGCCCGAGCCGTCCACCGTCGTCAGATGCTCGCCCGTCCACAGCAGCGTCGCCGTCATTTCGTTCTTCGTGAGCGTGCCGCTCTTGTCCGCGCAGATGACGTTCACCGCGCCCAGAGCCTCCGCAGAGGCCAGACGCTTCAGCTGAGCGCCGCGCTGACGGATGCGCTGCATGCCCGTCACAAGCGACAGCGTCGCCGCGGGCGCCAGTCCCGCGGGAAGCGCGGCTGCGGCGAAGGCCGCCATGCGCCCCGTCACCTCGCCCGTCTCCCGGCGCACGAGCGCCGTGATGAGCAGCACGGCCCAGCCCAGCACGCAGATAATGCCGATGCCCTGTCCGATGCCGCGCAGACGGCCCGCGGACTCATTTGCCGGCGCGGTATGCAGCACATCCGCGACCTGTCCCAGCTCCGTCTTCGCGCCCGTCGCCACGACGACGCCCTGTCCGCGTCCGTAGATGACGGCCGAGCCGACATAGGCCATGTTCACGCGATCCTCGGCCGGAGCGGGTCCGGGCAGAACGGCCTCCGCTTCCTTGAAGACCGCCTGACGGCTGCCCGTGATGACGAATTCATCGATCTGAAGGCTCACGGTGCGCGTCAGACGCAGGTCGGCCGGGACGATGTCCCCCGCCTCCAGCAGCACGATGTCGCCGGGGACAAGCTGCGAGGTGGGAAGCGTGCAGGCGCGTCCGTCGCGCATGACTCTGGCCGTGGCGGGCGTGATGCCGTCCAGCGTCTCCACCTCGAGGCTTGCGCGGGAGTCCTGCAGGATGCCCGGGACGATGCGCGCCGCCGCCGCGCATAAAAACAGCAGTGCCGATACGTACTGCCGCGAAATCAGCGCCAGCAGCATCGCGAGAATCGTCAGTACGGACAGAAAGTCCGTCAGCTGCGCGAGGATGATCTCCGTCATGCCGCCGTTTTTGCGCGGCCAGACGTTCTCCCCGTAGCGCTCCAGTCTGTGCTTTGCGGCGGAGGAGGTCAGCCCCTGCACCGCATCGACGTTCTGCTCGCGCAGCGCGTCCTCCGCAGATTTGTTATACCACTCCATGCTAGAATGTACACCCCACTTCTTGTGTATCCGCTCTTTATCCGCGAATCTGACCCGAACCGTCGATGACGTATTTGACCGTTGTCAGCGCCCCGGCTCCCATGGGACCGCGCGCATGCAGCTTCTGCGTGGAGATGCCGATCTCCGCGCCGAGTCCGAACTCGCCGCCGTCCGTGAAGCGCGTCGAGGCATTGACATATACCGCCGCCGCGTCCACGCGGTCCTGAAAGGCCCGGGCCCGCGCGTAGCTTTCCGTCACGATGGCCTCCGAGTGCCCCGTTCCGTGCTCGGCAATCTCCGCGATTGCCTCGTCCAGCGAGTCGACCACCTTCACGGCCAGGATGTAATCCCCGAACTCCGTCCGGAAGTCCTCCGGCACGGCGCGGACGACGCCCTCGCGGCCCTCCAGTATCCCGTACGCCCGCTCATCGCAGCGCATTTCCACATTGTATTTTCTCAGTGCAAACCACACTCTCGGCAGCAGCTTATGCGCCTCGGACGCGTGGACGAGAAGATCCTCTGCCGCGTTGCAGACCGAGGGGCGCGAGCACTTCGCGTTCTCGATGATGCGCACCGCCATTTCCCAGTCGCAGCCCGCATCCGCATAGACATGGCAGATGCCCGTGCCCGTCTCAATCACCGGCACTCTCGCGTTCTCCACGACACTGCGGATGAGCCCCGCGCCTCCGCGGGGGATCAGCACGTCCAGAAGCCCCACAGCCGTCATCATGTCATGTGCGCTTCCGCGCGAGGTATCCGTCACAAGGCTCATGCAGTCCTCCGGCAGACCTGCCCCGCGCACCGCACCGCGCATGACGCGCATGAGCGCGGTATTCGTGCGGATGGCCTCCCGTCCGCCGCGCAGCACGCAGGCGTTGCCGGATTTCAGACACAGAGCCGCCGCGTCCGCCGTGACATTCGGACGCGCCTCGTAGATGATGCCGACGACGCCCAGGGGCACCCGCCTCTTCTCGATGCGCAGACCGTTGGGGCGCAGCACCACGGAATCCGCGCCGCCCACCGGGTCCTCGCCCGCCATGACCTCGCGCACGCCCTGCACCGCAGAGGCAAGCCGCGCGGGGGAAAACGTCAGCCGGTCGAGAAGGCTCTCTCTCATGCCTTCCGCCCGGGCCGCCTCCACGTCCTGCGCATTCGCCGCAAGGATTTCGTCCCCGTGCTCCTCCAGTGCGCGTACAACGGCCTCCAGCGCACGGTTCTTTTCGTTCGTCCCGGCCTGCGCCAGCACCCGTGCGGCGGTCTTCGCCGCACGCGCAAGCTCCTCAACCTGCGTCATGCCTGCGCCCCCTCTCCGGGAAGGAAGACCGTGCCCGCCCGGCGTCCGTCCAGAATGTCGCAGATGATGTCCGGATCCTCGCCCGAGGCGATGACCATCGGGATGCCGGCCTCCATGCAGCGGCGCGCCGCGGAGAGCTTGGTGGACATGCCGCCCGTGCCGCGGTTCGAGCCCTCTCCTCCGGCGGCCTTTTCCATGGCTTCGTCAATCCGGCGCACGACCGGAATCCTCCGCGCATCCTCGCAGCTGCGGGGATCCGCGTCATAGAGTCCGTCGATGTCCGACAGCAGGATGAGAAGATCCGCGTCGATCACCTGCGCGCAGATGGAGGCCAGCGTATCGTTGTCTCCGAAGGTCATCAGATGCTCCAGCTCGAAGGTGGAAATCGTATCGTTTTCGTTGACAATCGGAATGGTGCCCATCTCCAGAAGCGCATCGAAGGTATTGCGCACGTTCTCCTTCAGCTCCGGCACGTCCATCACGTCGCGCGTCAGCAGAAGCTGCGCCACGGTATGGCCGTACTCGCCGAAAAGCCGGCTGTAGACGCTCAGAAGCTCCAGCTGCCCGACGGCGGCGGCGGCCTGTCTCATGCGCACGTCGCGGGGGCGCTGGGAAAGCCCCAGCCGGGCGGCTCCCGTGCTCACCGCGCCGGAGGTGACGAGCACGACGTCGCGCCCGAAGTTCTTCAGATCGGACATCGCCCGCACGAGCTTTTCCACCCTGCGCAGATTCAGCCGTCCCGTTTCATATGTCAGTGTGCTGGAGCCGACCTTGACGACGACTCTGCGGCACTGTTTCAAATCAAGCAACACAAAAATCCTCCTGCAGTCCTGTCCCATCATTTTTCATGAGGGTATATCATCTCTATTTCATCATACCATATTTTTCCCCTTCTGCCAACTGTTTTTCCCTAAAAAAAGAAGGCCGTTTTCCCGCAAAGATAAAAAATTTTTCCTCTCCTCTGCCCCCGTTTCCCCCGCCGCGGCGCCCCGGTTCACCGCGGATAAGGGGCACGGTATCGCCGTGAAAAAAAGCCCGCCGGAGCGCGTGTGCCGATAAGACAGTAAAATCAAATTTCCTGGAACAGGCATGATTTCGGTCATGCCTGTTC
>CAVGLF010000101.1:0-8232 GCA_963630045.1 Butyricicoccaceae bacterium
GATCAGAACAACCGCGCTCAGAACGCCCGCGACCGCAATGACGGTGAGCTGCATCGTGGGCATCACGCAGGAGATATACAGAAGAACCACGGCCAGCGCGCTGACCACGGCTCCGACGGCCATCTGCCGTGAGGCATGCTTATTTCCATCCTTGACCATACGGCATTACCCTTTTTCTCAGCAGCACGGGATCAGATCGCCGCCCATGCACTCGCAGCAGCAGTCCGCCGCCAGAAGCGTCGAGCAGATGTCGCAGCCCGAGCAGCTGCTCGTCCCGCTGCTGCCCGCCGCGTACGGATTTCCCGTGCGGTAGAAGTTCGCGCTCTGCCCCATCTGGTTGAGCGCCGCGCGGTACTCGGCGTTGCCCGGCTCCAGGGAGACGGCGGTCTCGAAATAGCGGCGCGCATCGTCATACCAGCCCCGGCGCAGCGCGATGGAGCCCATGAGGAAGTTCCACTCGCCGCCGTGCGTCTGAATCTGTCCGAGCGCGGCCTCGGCTGCGCCGAGATTCCCCGCGAGAATCATCTGACGGATGCCGGCATACTCCGAAGAGCCGCCGGAATACCCCGTATAGCCCGACGTCCCCGGCTGACTCTGCGTCCCGCCTCCCGCGCGTTCGCGCTGGATGGTGTCATAAGCCTCGTTGATCTCCTTCATCTTCTCCTGAGCGAGATCGGCGAGGGGGTTGTTTACATAATTGTCGGGGTGATATTTGCGCGCCAGATCGCGGTAGGCGCGCTTGATTTCTTCGTCCGATGCCGTGCGGGATACGCCGAGCACCTTATAAGGATCCATGTTGACTTCCCTTTCTGCGCAGGTTAAACGGTTGATAGTGGCCGCGCCGGATTTCAGCGGCGACGGAGGGCATTCCCAGATAGAGCACATTGCCGACAATGCCCGAAAAATCGCCGAGGCTCATGAGAGCCAGGGCGCGTGAGGCAGCCGCGCAGGAGAGCTCCAGCGTGTCGGCGAGCCTGTCCGCCTCCGCATCCGGGATTGTCCCGCCGCACGGGCTTCGGAGCACGATGGGGTTGTAGCTCCCGCTTGCGCTGTCCTCCTCCGCATCGTTCCAGGCATCCGCGATGTAAATCCATCGCCCCGTATGGTACAAAAGCTCCCGCATCGGACGCTTTGCAGCCTCCTCCGGCATGTCCTCCGCCGCGGCGGCGAGGATGCGGGCGAAGGTGTCGGCCGCCCGGTCGAGCGAGGGACATCCCTCCCGCTCCAGCTGTCCGAGCGTCTCCATGCTCCGGCGGACGGCCTCCGCCAGCGCCGGACGGAAGCCCCTTGCGCGCCGGTATCCGCGGCGCATCAGGCGTTCGAGAATCCGCATTCCGAAGCGGCGCAGTCCCGTTTCGTCGCGAATCTCATCGCGCACCTTGTCGTAGCTCAGCAGCACCGTCGCGTCGGCGGCGTACTCCAGCTCCGGCGTGCGCTCCAGCATCCGCCGCTTTCTCACGGGCGAGGCCGGACAGCGCCGGCTGCAGAAGCTGCAGGCCTTCTGCGAGGCTCCGCACAGGAGAATCGCAAGGTAGCAGAAATCGTAATTCAGAAGGAATCGCCAGAGGAGGCCGTAGCGCTCGCCCAGCGTGCGGCAGAGTCCGCAGTACGCGGCGCGGAACAGCTCATACTCCCATACCCGAAGCTCCGCCTTCCGGGGTCGGATGTAGCCGAACATCAGCCCTTATTCCTCCGTTTTGCGCATCCGCGCCGTGGCGATGAGGAAGGCGCCTCCTCCTGCGCGGCGCATATACAGGTATGCTGCGGCACAGAAGGGCACGGCGGCTGCCGCACCCGCGGGGATATGCTCCGAAAGCGCGTATCCCGCGATAAACGCGGACAGGGGCAGCACAAATACCAGAAGCACCGTCACAAGGAGCCGTACGGGCTCGGAGACAATCGTCACCGTGTCGCCCTCACGCGCGCCGTCGGGGTTGGCGGCCATGATTTCCTCTGTCTTCTCCCCCGCCTCCGCGCCTGTAAGCTCCGCCAGAACCGTGCGGTCGGAGTTCAGGCGCACGATGCGGGCATTCTGTTCAGGATAGCTCATATCAGTTGAAGATCGTCGTTCCGGAGAGCTTTTCGGAACGGATGACGATGGAGTACTCGCCGAACACGCCGAGGGAGGAGACCGAGTCGCCGAGAATCACGGTGACGTCCACCTTCTGCATGCCGGAGATCAGCTCGACTCCCGAAAGATCCGCCTGAAGCGCGATGTCGCCGGACACCAGTCCGTCAAGCATCTCGGGCGTACCGCGCACGGTCACGCGCACCTCCGAGGTGTCGGAGGCAACCGAATAGCGCAGCGGAATGTTGACAATGCGGATATCCGTCACGACAATCTGGCGGGTTTCCAGGTTGTCATAGGTGATATCCACGGAAACCGTGTCATCGCCGTCCCGGAGCATCACGCCCTCGGGAAGCTCCAGCGTATAGGTATGATGGTACTCGCCGGTCATCGCCGAGACATCCAGCGTGTCCAGCACGATGGGCTCCATGGCCTCCACGGCCTCGATGTCGCCGTATACCGTAATCTCTTCGCGGGACAGGGATACGATGGTGTTCTCCACGGTCGCGCCGTTTCCGTAGGTGACCTCCACCGAGACGGGAATCGTACGCTCGCGGTACACGGGGATGTCCACGCGGACGGTCTCATCGGTGCGGGTTATGGTCTCGGATTCGATCGGATTTCCGGATGCATCGAGGATGGTGTAGGGAAGCTCGGCCGAATAGGGTCCCGTCAGCTCCCCGGCCGGGATGCTGATCTCGGCGATCACGGCGCTCTCCAGCTCCGAGCTCAGTCCCGTGACGCGCACGGTGACGGGATCCGCCACCGCATGGTCGGCGACAAGTCCCTCGGGCATGGTGCCCGTGACGGAGACATGCACGGGCAGCTCCACCGTGACGAGCTCGTCCACGACGACCGTGAGCTCCGCCGGGGAACGCTCGACGACCGTCACGCCGTCGACGGCGGCGATGTCATAGGACAGCGTATAGGTGCCCGCCTGTGTGATGCGTCCGAGATCCGCCGTAGCTCTCACGTCGTCCTCGGAAAGCTTTTCGAGACGGCTGAAGGTGCCGGACAGACGGACGGATACGTTCACGTCCTCCTCCACAAGCACCAGCCCGTAGCGGCTGCGCATGGAGTCCTCGTTCAGAAAGCGCACGGGAATCTCGGAGAACGAGACCGTTTTCTCGGGGTTATCCATATAAACGACGTACAGCCACAGAAAAATGGCCGTCAAAAGAGAAATGAGCCTCATAAGGACATGATGCTCACGCATCCAGTTTCTCATTGGCCGCCCTTCTTCCTGTCCGAACCCCGTACAATGCGTCTGGGGTCAACGCTCGCGAGTCCCCGGCGAAGGCGATCCACCGGTTTGTCCGAGCTTTCCTCATTGGCAATCAGCTTCTCCTCCAGCGCCTTCTCCAGCGCCTCCGGCGAAAGGCCGCGGCGGATGTTGCCCTTCTCCGCGATGGAGACGGAGCCCGTTTCCTCGGAGACCATGACGGATACGGCATCGGAGACCTCCGTGATGCCGATGCCCGCACGGTGGCGGGTTCCCAGATCCCGCGACAGCGCCTCATTCTCCGAAAGCGGCAGGACGCAGCCCGCATAGGTCAGACGGTTTCCGCGGATGATCATGGCGCCGTCGTGCAGCGGAGAGTTCTTGAAGAAGATGTTGCGCACCAGCTGCGAGGAGACCTGCGCGTCCACGACGGTGGACGCCGTGACGATGTCGGTGAGATTGCTCTTGCGCTCGAATACGATGAGCGCGCCCGTGCGCGACCAGGACATGGAGGAGCATGCGTCGACGATCTCGCGGATCATGGCATGCGTATCCCCGGAGCCCGAGTCGCGCTCGAAAATCTGCTGCAGGCCCGTGCCTCCGACGCTTTCCAGTACGCGGCGCAGCTCCGGCTGGAACATGATCAGTATGGCGATCAAGCCCAGCTGCATGGTGTTGCGCAGGATAAAATTGATGACGTTCAGGTTCAGCCAGTCCGATACCGGCATGAGCACAAGCAGGATCACGATGCCCTTCAGAACACGCTCGACGCTTGTGTTGTGAATGAACATCAGGAGCTTATAGACTAAAAAGGCAACCAGTATGATCTCCAATATATCCCATATCGTGACCACACGGAGAAAATGGGGGAGCTTGGTAATCAGCTCGCTGAAATTAAACATACGTCACCTTCGTTTCGCAAAAAAAGACGCCCTCGCCTCTGATAAGGGGGCGCATCCGCCCGCGTCCCGGTGCGGATGACATAAAATGACTCTTTATATATTATAGCACGAAGCCTTTCGGGAATCAAGGGCGAATTGCTCCGCTTTTGCGGGAGAATGCACAAAATCAGACGTGCTCCCGGTACGAAAAATTTCCCCGGCGCCGCTTTTTTCCTGCGGTGCCGGGGAATGTCCGAAAACGGGGTGTCGCCAGGCGTAAAGGCGGCTTACGCGTTATTGAGCAGGGCGCGTCCGCCGTCAATCAGATAGTTTGTACCCGTGATGAATGCCGCGTCGTCGGAGCACAGGTACAGAACCAGCCTGACCACCTCAATCGGCTCGGCGGCGCGTCCGAGCGCGGTCTTCATTTGGCTCATATTCGGCCGCGTCAGCACGGGACCCGGCGATACGCTGCAGCATCTTACGCCGTACGGAGCTCCGATGCGCGCCAGAGCCTTCGTCAGGCCGTACGAGATGCCGCTCTTCTCCGCGGCGTAGTCCACGGCTCCTCCCGTAATGCCGTCGATGGAGCCGATGTTGATGATGACGCCGGAGTGCTGATTCATCATGGTCTCCATGGCCGCCCGTGCAAAGAGCATCGGCGCCCGGAAATTGACCTGAATGCCCCAGTCCAGCACGTCAACCGGAGTATGGATGAAGGCTCCGTCCTCGAGATGGCACATCCTCGCCGGGAAGCCTCCCGCGAAGTTCACGATGATGTCGATGCGCCCCTGCTCCTCCCTGCAGCGGCTGACGCATTTCTCGATCTCTGCGTAGCTGCGGATATCGCAGGGCACGGCAGCGGCATACCCGCCCGCCGCGCAGATGGCCTCTGCCTCGCGGCGGACGGCCTCCTCATTGATGTCCGCCATGTAGACCCGGGCGCCCTCCCGTGCAAGCTCCCGTGACATGCACAGACCCATGCCGGACGCGGCTCCCGTGACAATGGCCGCCCGATTTTCAAAACGCTGATTCATGCCGGTTCTCCTCCTCCCCCTCCAGAGAAAAAAAGTGTCATCAGAGTGTCTGACTGATGTCCCACGGAATGCTTTCCAGAACGGTCAGCATATTGCGCAGATGCGGCTGACAGGTGATGTAATGGTCGGAATAGTGCGTGACGCAGAATGTGACGGCATTGCCGAGCTTGGGTGCGAAAAAGCGGTGCGCCTGGGCGAATTTTCCGCTGCACAGATGGATGAAGGGCGTCCGAAGCTCCCTTCTCAGGGTCAGCGTCGTCCTCAGCGCCTCGAGAAACTCCTCCTCGGTATCGGCCGGGGAGACGAGCTTGACGAAGTCCGCGCCGCGCTGCTCCATGGCCTGCATCTGATACAGCACCCGGTCATGTGTGAGGGAACGGGACACATGGGACGACAGGATGACCTCCGTGTCCCGGGCGTGTATCTCCCCGATGACCTCCCTTTGCCGCCGCACTGCCCCGGGATCCTCGGAAAACTCCAGCGGGGACGGGTCAAAGGTGTCGGCGGGGAGGTCGACGGCCGCCGCACCGCATTCGGCGCAGCGCAGCATCAGCTCCGCGCGCTCCTCCTCCGTGAAGGGATTGGGGTTCGGTCTGTAGTGCAGGAGCATGACGGGACGGCTCGTCGCGCCGGTGATTCTGGAGAGATTATCCCGCGTCAGATTTTCCCTTCCCAGTCCCTCCAGATGAACCGCGAAGGCCGGCGCTCCCTCGAACTCGCCGTTGCGGATTTCGGCAATCGCCGCCTCAACCGTCGGCTCTTTCATGATGCAGACCGCAGCCGGCTTCGGCAGTGCAAGAAAAGACGGCTTTTTCATGGCTGTTCTCCTCTTATTTTTCTCTGTTATCGGATGATGCCCTGTTCAAGAAGATCCATATGGATTTCGTGATGCATCCGCGTGCGGAGCTGATGCGTCGCAAAGGCCGGGTTTTCGGGGGCGAAGCCCTCGCGGATGTACGTCCACCGCATCGAATTGGTCAGAACAACGGCATACATTTCCGTGTCCCGGTTCATGAAGAAGGACGTGCCCGTCCAGCCCGTATGCCCGAAGCTCCCGTCCGGGAACAGTCCGTCCGTCTGGGGATAGCGCCGGTCCGTGATGAGCCATCCCAGCCCGCGTCCCTCCTCCGCATTCGGCGTATAGTCCCGCTCCGCGGCATCGTAGAGATATTCCGGATACAGCACGGGAGAGCGGTCGAGAATCGCCTCGCAGTATCGGGCTATGTCTCCCGCCGTGAAGAACTGTCCGCCCGCTCCGCTGTTTCCGCGCATGCTGCGCACATTGACATCGTCAAAGGGCATGTCTCCCGGATCCTGCAGATGGCAGCACGCGGCGGCGTTCCGCTCGCCGGGATCGGGCAGGAAGGTGCTGCGCCGGAGTCCCAGCGGCTCCTTCAGCCGGCTCTTCCAGAGATCCTCCAGCCCGAGCCCCGTGACCTTTTCCAGAATGAGCCCCAGAAGCACCATGCCGTTGCAGGAGTAGACGCTTTTCTCCCCCGGCCTCGAGCCCGGCTCCGAGTGCAGGATAAAGTCCAGCACCGCCTCATGTCCCCCAAGTCCGATGTCCGGGGGAAAGGTATACCTCAGGATGCCCGAGGTATGCGTCAGAAGCTGGCGTATCGTGATGGCCTTCTTATCCCCGGGGCACTGTGCAAGCAGCTCCCCCAGCGTACTGTCAAGGCTCAGGGCTCCCTCGCCCGTCAGCTGCAGGATCAGCGGGGCGGTCACCAGCACCTTTCCCATGCTCGCGATGTCAAACAGCGTGTCCTCGTCCGTACCGGGCGAAAAGACTGCGGCCTTCTCGCCCCGGCACGAGACGATGACGGCGCAGGCGTCCAGAAGTCCGGTATTCATCGCGTCCCGGATCAGCGCGCGTGTGCGCTCAAGCTCCATCGTCTCTTTTTCTCCCCTTCCCGTTAACTGTCCCGTCCGCGGGGGAGCTTTCCTCCCCCCCGAGCGGGGGGCTTTATCTCACCCTCAGCACGATTTTTCCCGCAAGCCCGCCTGCGGCCATGAGTGCCTGTGCCTCCTCCGCCTCCTGAATCGGGAAGCTTCTGCGGATCACGGGACGGATCTCCCCGCTTTCCAGCATCGGCCAGAAGCTGCTCACGAGGCTTTGCAGGATCCCGGCCTTTTCCTCCGGCGTACGGCTGCGAAGCGTCGTGCCGATGAGGCGCACGCGCCGGGCGTACAGGCTCCTCAGATCGATGCCGGACACGTCGCCTGAAAGCGTGGCGATCATGATCCAGCGTCCCCCGGTATTCATGAGGGGCAGGCATTCTCCGACCTCCGCTCCTCCGAGGCAGTCGACGGCGACATCGATGCCCCGCCCCGCCGCAAGCTCCTCCCGCATGACATCCGGCAGGCTTTCCCGCTGCGTATCGACCACGCGGTCGGCGTGCAGATGCCGGATTGCGTTCACGGCCTGCGCACCCCGGATCGTTGTGACAACGCGCGCACCCATGGCTCTCGCCATGGGAATGACGGCGGTCGCAAGGCCGCTGGTTCCGCCTCGGACGAGCAGCGTCTCGCCGCGCTGCAGCCGTCCCTCCACCGCGAGGAAGAGATAGCCCGAGGCAAACACCTCCGGCAGCGAGGCGGCCTCCTCCATGGAAAGGCCGCGGGGAATCGGCATGAGCATCCCGGCGGGCACGGCGACGTATTCCGCATACCCGCCTCCTCCGAGGAGTGCGCATACGGCATCGCCGACGTGCCATTTCCCCGATCTGCGCGCGGCCTCTCCCATGTCCCGGATGATGCCCGCGGCCTCCAGCCCGAACCACTCCGGCCAGCCCGCCGGCGGGGGATACTGCCCCGCTCTCTGCAGAAGGTCCGCCCGGTTCAGCGCGGCGGCATGCACCTCCAGCAGAACGTCATCCTCTCCCAAAACGGGATCCGGCACCCGGCTCCAGCGGAGCCGTCCGTCATCACAGAGCAAAACGGCGTGCATATGTATTCCTCCTCCATGGCTGTGCTGCCGACCCGTACTGACTGCGGCGTCGGGGGTTTTTCTGTAGAGAAATG
>CAVGLF010000102.1:0-8096 GCA_963630045.1 Butyricicoccaceae bacterium
GCGGAGAGCGTCTGGTAGAGGCGCAGACCACGAGATAAGCGCAAAAAACGGAATCGAAGACTATAAAAAGGAATCCGAAATTTATTCGGATTCCTTTTCTTTTGCCGTATTTCGGGTGCCGTCAGGACTCGTTTCTGATCGCTGTACGCCGTAGAAAAAGTAGGATGCGCCGTACAGCCGGGCGTTTTCCGTATAATTTACCGTACGGTAGTCAAGCTCACGGACGCCGCCGGACATCATCAGGACGCAGAGAGCCTCGGGGCAGTCGAGATATGTGCCGTCCAGCCGTCTGAGTGCCGGAATATCGCCGCGCAGGACGGTTTCGCGCGTGACCTCATCGTGCTCCCGCATGACATCGGGCGTCTGATAATGCGAAAAATCGACGGAGGCCAGGACGAATACGGATTTTTCCTCGGAAAGTGCCAGAATCGCGCGGGAGAGTGCCGAAAGGTCCGCGGAAGCCGCACTACGTGTGAACAGAATCGTGACAACGCGCGCTTCGGGGAAAATAGCCCGGATGTACGGAGCCCAGAGGGATGCCGAGTACTCGGATTCCAGGATGCGGATGTCCTCTGCCGTGTCGACACGCGAAAGGGCTTTCAGATATTCCGCGGAAGCAGCGTCACCCTCGACGGAGCCGTCCGCCCAGCGGTAGCCCAGGCCGGACAGCTCGATGCCCGCGCCCGTGCCCTCGTGATTCGGCGCGAGCAGAATGACCGTCTCAACGCTTTCGGTCTGCGCCGCGCCGTAGAGCAGATTCGCGCCGTACTGCATCATGGGCACATAATGCGGCATGGAGGCGCCCAGAAGCCCGGATGTGTCGTACCCGGGAAGCTCAAGCTGCGACAGATGCTCCGAGACCGCCGCGGCGTCATACTGTGCGCAGGAAAGATAGGCATCCGAGGTGTCCCGGGATTCTGCTTCGCGGCTCCCGCAGGAGCAGAGAAGCGAAAGCGCCAGGAGGCAGGAAATTGCCCCCGCGAGGAGCCTCACGGGGGGAATAAGGCCGTGCCTCATCGGATCGTTACGGAGGAGGGACTTGACGTGAGAATCTCCCCGCTTTCGTCATCGGTCAGGACACAGGGCTCGGCGCGGAAGAAGCCGGGCAGGACGCAGCGCACCCGAAGCTGCGCCGTAATCTGCTGCGCGGAAGCCGAACCGGCATCGCGCACAAAGCGCAGCGTGATCCGTCCGTCCTCCTCGCCTGCTGCGTACCAGTTCTTCCATCCGGTTCCGGAATCGATGCCAGCGTACCGCAGTCCGGCGGGCAGCACAACGGAGACCGTCGCGGAGTCCGCCCCCTCGGGGAGGAGAACGGAAACCTCAAGGACCCCGGAGCCTCCAACGGTAAAGCCGCCGGAGGTGGGAGAATAGCTCTGCGTTACGCTGAAGCCGGAGGCGGCGGACCCGGTTTCGGCAAGCGGTGCAACGTAGCGGGCTGCGCAGAAGACCTGGCCGGACAGCACACGGAAGTCGGCACCCTCAAGCTCGGACTCCGAAAGGGTCAGGGTGAAGAAGCCTGCCTCATTGAAGTGCACGGTGTGTACGTTTCCGCCGAGTGTGTAGGTGAAGGAAGCGTCCGCGGTTTCGGATTCCGGCAGATACTGCAGATAGGCGAGCAGGGCAAAGGCCGGAGAGACGCGCTCGCAGGAGGACGCGAGAATCTCCTCGAAAAGCGCCTCGGCCTGAGCATACCGTCCGCAGGCGGCATTTAGGATGAGTGCGTACAGACTGTACTCAAAAGCCTCATCGGAATCTCCGGCATGCCCGAGCGCGTCCTCGTGCGCGGAGTACCACTCAAGCGCTGAGTCGCAGTCGCCGAGAACGGCAAGCGCCGCGGCGAGCGTCAGCTCGTCGGAAAGCTCCGTGCCGTTTCCGGAGCGAAGCAGCAGACGGGCATCGGCGAGCACCGGCTCATGCAGTGCGGCGAGACCGAGATAGGCCGCCGCAACCTCGCGGGAGGAGCTGTCGCGATCGTAGAGTACGCCGTACAGATAGCTGCGCGCGGAGTCGGAGTTCAGGTACTTACGGCCGGCCAGAAGCGCCCACGCCGTCGTTTCCGCTGTGGAATCGGCGTAGGGAAGGATGCGGAGGCCGCCGTCCGCAGAGCAGAATTCCGAAAGGTCGGCCGGGACCGCGTCCTCACCCTCGAATAAAGCGGCATACCGGATGCCGGCCAGAGCCCCGTCCAGACGGCGGGTACCCGAGACAGATGCACGGCTGAGCGCACGCAGTACGGTGCGGTCATGCGCATCGCAGAAGGTGAGCTGCACGGGATAGCGCAGGGAGGAAAGGTTTGCGCCCTGGGACAGGTCGAAGAAGGCTGTGGAGGCGATTTCCGCGCGGCTTTCGACCACACGGATCGTATAGGAGACCGCATCCCGATTCTCACCGGACAGGGTTCGGACGGTCAGCGTGTAGACACCGGGGTCCACGGCTCCGAAGCTTACGAAGCTCATCCGTGAGGAGGACGTAAGCCTCCGCTCAAGAGAGATGCCGCTGCCGGCGAGTACCGCTTCGAGCTCCACGGGCTCATCCGCGCCCGTGACGCGTACGGTGCAGGAAATATCATCGCCCGTCAGATAGGTGTCGCTGTATACGACATTCAGAAAGCAGGGAAGTGTGGACGTGATGCTGCGCGCAGACGAGCCGCCGCAGACGGCACCGCCCGAATCCGAAACGCAGACGGCACTCAGACGCCACGAGGTCAGATTATCGGGAAGGGTAAACGAGACGGTGGCCTTTCCGAGACTGTCGGTTGTGCCGGAGAAAAAGGCCGCGGTATCCTTGAAGTCATCGCGGATGCCCTCGCCGCCTCCGGCGCCTCCGCCCTCGGCATAGTCACGCGCGGAGCTGCCGGAGTGGTCGGAATAGGAGCAGGTGCGCAGGGGACGTCCCGTGTAGACGGGTGCGTACAGTTCGCGCAGAACATCGAGGCTCTGCTCCGCAACGGCAAACGCGGCATTGTCCACGATGCCCACGGCAAAGGGCGCGCTGACCGGGAGGCCGCCGGCATCCGTGACGGTGATCTCGGCGGTCACCGTGTCTCCGGGCGCATGGATATCCGAGTCGACGTCGATGCGGACATCAAGCTCACGCTCACGGGAGAGATAGGTATACGGGCACTGCTCGATGCGCCGGACATGCCGTCCGTCGAAGTATGCGCCGGAGAGCACGATATTCGGCAGAATATCCTCGGTGACCGTCATGCTGTAATTCCCCGCAGGCAGAACGGAGGCGGATACGAACGCATCCTGCCACAGGGAGATCATCATGGTGCCGGAGGTGATTCTGTCGTCGCCGGAGATGAGCGTATAGGTCATGTCATCCCCGACATCGGGCGATGAGACGGACGAATTTCCGGTCGTCTCACGCAGAATACAGAGGTCCTCATCGGAATAGTAGGGATAGCCGTAGCCGGACTGATACAGCTCGGATTCCAGCACCGCTCCGTCGGGGGCGTAGGCCGTGACGAAGATATTGTACCAGGCATTGCCGTCGTGGGAAAGCGTGCGGCGCGGCAGAACGGCACGGCCTCCGACAGTCGTCAGCGTTGTCTCATACTCGGTTGTTTCACGGTAGTCGTAGTCATAGGTATCGCGGAAAACCTTATTGATCGCATCGTAGGTCTGCCCCGTGACCGTGCGGACGTATTCGCAGCGGACAATCCGGCAGGTCACGCTCATGTCGGCGGGTGCTCCGCGCAGATCCTCCGCCTCCGGAACCGAGGCTGCATAGGCGGCAGGATCATAGCGGTCATAGTCGATGGAATCCGTGGAAATATGAAGCTCCAGCACGGTGTCCCCGTCGGCCTCACTCCCGGTGTTCTCGATCTCCAGCATGTAATCGGAGCGGAAATACGGAACATAGGCATAGGCGCTGACCCATACGTCCTCCGCGCCGTTCGTGCTGACACCCATGTAGATGCCGTTGGGGTACCAGCTTCCGGCCTCTTCGGCGGGTATGAAGGAGTACACGGCCTCACCGTTTTCGTCAAGGGTCATCGGCTCGGAGACGTAGCAGCCGTTGATGTCCGTAACGTGTTCAAACTGCACCGAAAGGCCGGAGGCCGGAGTGCCGTCGTAGAAGGTGCCGTGCGCCGTCAGCGTCACGGTCTCGCCCGAGCGGTAATAGCTCCGGTCGGCGGAAAGAGTGAGCACATAGGTCGGCTTCGTATAATCCAGCACGGACAGCGATGAGGTGATGACGGGCTCTCCGTCAAAGGCCAGGCAGAGATCGTGAATGTCCGAGGTCAGATTGGCAAACGCGAGTGAGCCCGTGAAGCTGCCGTCGGATGCGACGGACACGGTCAGCTCGGGGCTGTCGTCCACGCCGTCCAGATGGAGCTCGAGCGTATCGGGAAGCGCGGTGCCCTCGGACTTCGGCAGGAGGCGTCCCCAGAAGCAAAGCTCATCCGTCGGGAGATAGGCGGAGCGGTCGGTGTAGAGGAATGTATAATAGGACGCGCAAAGAGGGGAGGTCTCATCGGGGGAGACCTCAATATAATCGGCATACACCGTGCCGACGGTCAGCGCCTCGCGGGAGCGGCTGCCAACGGACAGACGGGCACAGCCGTTTTCGTCCGTCATGGCGGAGGAACCGCCCAGTGTGACGCTGATCCCCGGAACCGAGGTTCCCGTGGCAGCGGAGTTCACCCAGACGAGTGCATCGCCGTTCAGCGTTTCGGCATAGACCGCGAGCTCGCAGACGGAGATGAGCTTCTGGACACGCAGGCCGTCCGGCGCCGTAAGCTCCGCAAGATACCACCCGTTCCCGAGCGAATCGGGGAAGACCAGGGAGGAGAGCCAGAAATCATGCTCGGACTCTGTAAGCTCGCCTGTGAAGCTCAGGACGGGGCTGCCGTCCGGCACATCCAGCAGCACGTCGGAGGAATATCCGATTGCGGGATGCACGGCATCCTCATGCTCCTGCGCCAGCGCGAGGTATTCCTCACGGGAATCCAGAGCCCAGACGCGCACATCGACGGATGTGATGTCCTCGGATGCCTCAAGGGAGAGAACGATCGGATCCCCGGGCAGATAGCTCTCCGTGAAGGAATCCGCGAGGTACAGCCAGGAATCGTTCACGGAGACGGACGTGCGGAAGGAAAAGCTGTACGGCTGCTCCAGCGAGTCTCCGCTCTCCGAGGAAAGACCGGCGGCGAGAGTGACCGTATAGAGCGTATTCGCCTCAAGAGGCCTGGACGGAATGAAGGTCACGGTATATCCGTCGTACTCAAACCGTCCCTCCACGGCGGGGGTGACGGAAAAGCCGGATGCGGCATCGCGTACGGGCGAGGAGAAGGTGATCTCGATGCCGGTATTCACAGGCGCACCGATGGTTTCGCTGCCCGGAGTGGTGGAGACTACGGAGAATGCGGAGGAGGTCTGGAACGCCCAGGTGCGCAGCTCTCCTGAGTCCGAATCGATGGAGATGTTGTAGACGGTTCCGGAGCTCAGGTCACGCGAGGGGGTCAGGACGACGCCGTCCGGGGATTCGGACAGCGAATAGGAAACCTCGGGACTGACGGACAGATGCTCCGCAAGATCCTCCCGGGAGGCTCCGCAGATGAGAAAGGACGTATCGGTCTGAACGCAGCCGTCCGCGCCCGCTGCTGCCCCGGTCGAGGCGAATACGGAGAGCTCCTGGAGCGGCAGAAGCCCTTCGCTCGCCCGGAACGTGCTTGCGTAGGAGCTCGCGGAGGATGCGTCTGCGGACGGAGTGCCGGAGGATGTGCCGCTTTCGCCGCCGACACGCCAGCTCGGTATGCCGAAGGACAATACGGCAGCCAGCAGCAGACAGGCCGCAACGGCGAGCGAGCCGCCGGCCACCCATCGGCGCTGCGGGACGGAAGCAGACTGCGCATGAGCGGCTGCGCGGCGGCGCACGGAGGATTTCTGCTCCTCCGTCATGACTACGCCGTGCAGATGCTCATCGACAATCTGTCTTAAGTCAGTTAGTTTCGCCATAGTGAAGACTCCTTTATATGTTCAGTCGGTCAGCACGCGGCGCAGCTGATCGCGCGCGCGCTTCAGACGTACATTGACCGTTGCCTGAGGGCAATGCAGGATTCGCGCAATTTCCGGGGTGGAGAACCCGTTGTAGTAGTACAGCAGGATGGTTTTGCGGTAGATTTCCGGCAGATCCGTCACGGCCTGCAGCAGCGTCAGCCGGGTTTCGACGTCGGGGCCGGAATCGTCGGAGCTCTGCGCGAGCTTGCGGTTGATGTATTCCTCCTGGGCGTCCTCATCCTCCGGAAGGAAGAGGGGACGCTCCGTGTAGGAGTGCCGCCGCATGATGTCGCGGCAGACATTCATGGCGATGGTCGTAATCCATGTTTTGATGCTGCATTGATTGCGAAATCCGGAATATTTGGTATAGACCTTGAGAAAGGTCTCCTGAACGGCATCCTCGGCGAGCTGGTAATCCTTCAGATACAGCGTGCACAGACGCAGGATTTCCGTACCGTATTCATCCATCAGCGCCTGCAGATCCGGCACGGACGCGCCCGCGGCTGTCTCGACAGATGCGGAATCCTGAAGCGAGAAGAGGAAAAACATCGCACGCACCTTCTTTACATCGTGTTAGACGCAGAAAAAAACAGGAAATATTTCATCATTTCGATCCGATTCACAAAAAACATGAGAATCGCGCACCGGTGTGCGGGGTAATGAGAGTATAGCATATCCCGGACGATTTCACAAGGGCGAGGGCATGCGCATCAAAAAAGCCGGAGCAGCAGGCTGAAAAAAGGACGGGGGATGGGGAAACGATTTGGACGAACGGAAAAATGAACCGCCCGTCCCACCTTAAAAAAGGGCAGCGTCCTCATAAAAAAGCATCCCCGTTTCCCTTCGTGCGCCTGATGGACACGGGGGAAAAACGGGGATGCAGACTGATTTGCGGGTTTTCTGGGGGGAAAAAATTTTCTGCTTATTTCAGCGCAGGCGCTTGTCGCGCTCACGCGGCTTCTGCTTATACACAACGCGGTCAAGGACGCGCACCAGCCGGTATCCGTTCCGGTAGCCCAGAAATGCCGCAAGCGGGGAATAGGCACAGATGAGAATCAGGGCACAGGACAGTACGGACGGGTTTTCCGTGGCGGTGCGGACGAAGAAGTGGAAGGGCAGAGCCAGAACGCGGTAGAGGACGGTGAACCAGGTGGGCAGGAACGCCGTGAAGCTGTTCACCAGCGCGAGGATCGTCATCACGGCAATCGGAATCATCACGAGCCCGGAGGCGCGAAGAGCACGGAAACGATCCTCCTGCATATGCCCGTAGAGCACGAGATTGCGGTCGCGCTCGGCAATGTGCCAGAAGAGACTGTATGTGCTCCAGAAGAGCACAACCATTCCGGCAATCGTCGTGACCAGGGAGGCCGCCGTATCGCCCAAAAACGACGACGCCAGCAGCAGCGGAATCAGCGAGATGAGCACGGAGGAAATATAGGCATTGGACGCGCCAACGACCAGATTGCGAAACGGACTTTTCATCTTGTTGGAGGAATCGGGGTTTGCCATTGGAATATGCCTCCTTTACGTGCGGGGTTGATCGGAATCGTCCCGGCTCGCGGCAGCGGGAGCGTTGTCGGAGAAGGGGAGCATTTCGGGCTTGGGCGCATCCTCGTCGTCGCGGCCGTACGCGGGAGAGGAATGGCGGGCACTCACGTCGTCGGAGAAGAGGGACTCGGAGGGTTCCTCTTCCTCGGGCTCCAGAATGGTGACGGTGCCGTCCTGATTTTCCTGACGCGGGCGAAGCATGTACTTTTCCACGACGGGATAGGCATTGAAGGTCGTAATAAAGCCGCACAGGGAGAAGGTCAGAAGAATCATCATCGGCAGCGGCACGAAGACCGTCGCAGCTGTCACGAGGCCGGTGAAGAGGATGGTGCAGAGATTGCGGACGAAGCCCAGAACGGAGAAGATCCAGGCGTTGCGGTAGATGGCGGTCATGGGCATCTCAAATGTCACCATGATGAGGTAGGTATAGAATCTCATGACCGAGTAGATGATGAATACGATGATGGCTACATAGCGGAAGACGTACAGGTACTGGCCGAAGGTGGAGGTGCCGCTGAGATCCATGCTCATGTAGAG
>CAVGLF010000103.1:0-7821 GCA_963630045.1 Butyricicoccaceae bacterium
CCGGGCGACGGGGGCATCGCCCGCGCGAAAAAAAGAGGGTTCGGGGCACCCCCCGACCCCAAAAAAGTCTTTCCAATCACGGCAGCCGCGGAGCGGCAAAAATCCCGGGTTCCTCTCCGGCTTTTCGGAGAGGAACCCGGGACTTTCCAAAAAAGAGACTGCAATCCTCCGCGCCGCGGCGGGGAGTGAGAAAGAAAAACAGAAGATTACAGAACGCCCAGGATGTACTTCGCGATGAAGACCAGGGAGATGATGTACATCAGACCGGGAACCTCGCGGAACTTTCCGCGGAAGATCTTGATGAGGACGTAGGAGATGAAGCCGAAGCCGATGCCGTCGGAGATGGAGTAGGCAAAGGGCATCATGGCGATGGTCAGGAAGCAGGGAATGGCGGTCTCGATGTCGCTCCATTCGATCTTCGTGACGCCGCTCATCATCAGGACGCCGACGATGATCAGCGCGGGCATGGTGGCGGCGGAGGGGATGATGCCGGCGACAGGCGCCAGCAGGATGGCGAAGAGGAAGAGGATGCCGGTGACGATGGAGGACAGACCCGTACGGGCGCCTTCCGCGATACCGGTGGAGGACTCGACGAAGGTGGTGACGGTGGAGGTGCCGCAGCAGGAGCCGACGCAGGTCGCGATCGCGTCCGCGATCAGAGCGCGGTCGCCGCCGGGCAGGTTGCCGTTCTTATCGAGCATGCCGGCGTTTCCGGCGGTGCCGATGAGCGTACCGACGGTGTCAAAGCAGTCGACCAGGGCGAAGGAGATGACGGCGGTGATGAGCGGCAGAACGCCGTGGGAGAGGAGTCCCGCGAAGTCAAACTTCATGAAGACGGGAGCCAGGGTGATGCCGGACAGGGTGACGCTTTCCGGGAAGGTGGTCACGCCGAAGGGAATGCCGACGACGGTGGTGGCGAGGATGCCGATGATCAGGGCGCCCTTGACCTTGAAGGCCATCAGGATGGCGGTGATTACGAGGCCGATGAGGGCGACAAGACCCGCCTTGTTGCCGGCAAAGTTCAGAGCCGGAACGCCGGAGGAGAAGGTGATGAGGTTGACATTCAGCAGGCCGATGATGGTGATGAACAGACCGATACCGGCGCTGATGGCGGACTTCAGACTCGCGGGAATGGAGGCGATAATCTTCGAACGCAGGGGAGAGACGGCCACAATGAGGAACAGAATGCCGGAGATGAGAACGATGGTCAGCGCCTGCTGCCAGGTATAGCCCATGCTCAGGCAGACCGTGTAGGTGAAGAAGGCGTTCAGACCCATGCCGGGCGCCTGAGCAAACGGAACGTTCGCCAGAAGCGCGGTCAGCAGGCAGCCCAGAGCGGCGGATACGCAGGTCGCCACGAGAACGGACGTCCACAGCTCGCCGGGCATGGCCGGATAGAAGCCGTCGCCGAGGTCGACGCACAGCATGTTCGGATTGACGAAGATGATGTACGCCATCGCGAAGAACGTCGTGATGCCGCCGATAATCTCCGTCTTGATCGAGGTCTTGTGCTCGCTGAGTTTGAAGAACTTGTCCACGGAAGTACCCCTCCAAATTAAAAATACCCGTCTGACGCAAAAACCGGCTTCCTTGGGGAATACAAACACGGCATCATACGGGACGGGACTACACCGTTCATTATACGCATCGACCCGCCCGATGTAAATGGACATTCCAAACGAAATGTTCACATGACATCGTAAAATTATACACATTTTGACAATACATCCCGAGCGGCGCTCCCATTTTTTAAAAAACCAGTGGCGCACAGGATGGGGAAAATCCCCGAAAGCGCGCCCAAAAAGGGGGCGCGGGAGGGGAAAAAGGGGATACTGGAGCGGCCGGCCCCGGGGGGCAGACGCACTCTTGAAAACGGGACGCAAAGGGAGTATACTGTCCTGTATCATAAGAAAAACGGGGGAGATGCCCATGCAGACAGGCGTTTTCGAAAATAAGCTGTACTATGACGATCCCCGCTGCGGCTCGTTTGACGCGGAGGTTCTGTCCTGCGCGGAGGACGCGGAAGGGTTCCGGCTGAGGCTTTCATGCACGGGGTTCTATCCCGGCGGAGGAGGACAGCCCGCCGACCGGGGCACGGTCGCGGGACTTTCTGCCGAGGGCTGCGGCGAGGACGACCCGGGGGTTCGGGTGCATGAGTATATCGAGCCCGGGACAATCGTACACTGCACGATTGACATGAGCAGAAGACTGGGCTTCATGCGCCGGCACTCCGGCGAGCATATCGTCAGCGGACTGCTGCATCGCCATACGGGCGGCGGGAACGTCGGCTTCCATATGAATGAAAGCCTTGTCACGCTGGACTGGAGCCTGCCGCTGGACGCGGAGCTGCTCAGAAAGGTGGAGCGCGAGACGATGGACGTGATACTCGATGACCGGCCCGTCGGGATACGGGTATACCCCGGCGCTCCGGAGGAGATCGAGTACCGCGCCAAGCGCGCGCTGTCCGGCGAGGTGCGGCTTGTCACGATTCCCGGCGCGGATACCTGCGCCTGCTGCGGACTGCACGTCGCGCGTACGGGGGAGATCGGCATCGTGCGCATCGTGGATGCCATGCACTGGAAGGGAGGCAGCCGGCTGACGCTTCTCATCGGAGCCGAGGCGCTGGAGGACGCGCAGCGTGTCGCGGCGCAGAACCGGGAGGTGGGCAGCCTTGTATCGGCGAAGCCCTATGAGACCGCCGCAGGGGTTCGCGCCGTGATGGCGCAGAACGACGCGCTGCGGCTTCGGGTGACGGAGCTGCGCAGGACGGTCACGGCGCTGCGTGCGGAGTCGCTGGAGCATGTCCCGGGCGCGCTCACACTCTTCGAGGAGGGACTGGAGCCCGAGGAGCTGCGGCATCTGGCACTGGCGCTGAGTGAAAAAAGAGAAGAGCGCGTGGCGGTCTTCACGGGCACGGAGGAGGCGGGCTACCGCTACTGCATCGCACAGCGGGCGGGCGATGTGCGCCCGCTGACGAAGGCCTTCAACGTACGGCTCTCCGGACGCGGCGGCGGCTCCGCCGTGCTGACGCAGGGCAGCGTGCCCGCCGGACGTGCGGCCATAGAGGAGGCGCTTCGCGCCCTGTAAAGAAAGACGGTGCTTTCCCCCTTCGAGCTTTTTGACGAAGGGAAAGCACCGTCTTCTGCCGTTTTGCCGTATTTACCCAAAAAACAGGGGAAAACTTTTTAGTCATCGTAGCTTCCGCGCCCGGAGTGCGCGCGCTCCATTTCGCGGGAGGCCGCCCGTCGCGCCGCGTCGTCGCGCTTGTCATAGAGCTTCTTGCCCTTCGCAAGTCCGATTTCCACCTTGACGCGGGAATCCTTGAGATAGACCTCCAGCGGCACGATGGTCAGACCATCCTTTTTCGAGCTGTTGTAGAGCCGGAGAATCTCGCGCTTGTGCAGCAGCAGCCTGCGCTCGCGCGAGGGATCGCGGTTGAAGATGTTGCCCTTCTCATAGGGAGAGATGTGCATGCCGCGCACGAACATCTCGCCGTCGCGCACGAAGCAGAAGCTGTCCTTGAGGTTGATCTGCCCCAGACGGATGGACTTGACCTCCGTGCCGGACAGCTCAATGCCCGCCTCCAGCCGTTCGAGTATGAAATAATCATGAAAGGCGCGCCGGTTCGAGGCCACGCTCTTGATGCCGCGTTTGATGGGCATGGGACTTATATTCGCTCCTTTTTTCTCCCGCAAAGGGGGGATATCCACAGTATACCCGTATTCCGCCGCTTTGTCAAGTCATGCAAAAAAGCAGGCGTTTTTTCGGGAGGGGCGGGGGGAGGGAGAAGGCTTTCTTGACGGGGATTCATTCCTGCCGGAACGGGGGGGACGGACACGCATACCGTCATTACATAAAACCGATCCTGCCGGCTGTCAATGCCGCCGCACGTGAAAATCCGTTTGCTGCCTACGGGGGGCAAATCAGGGGGAGAGGAAAAAATCATGAAGCTCTCCCGCAATTCGCACTTGACAAACGCGGAAAATTCTGTTATACTGTCCTCCGTTGCATGAAGATGCTGTTGTGGCTCAGCAGGTAGAGCAGCGCACTCGTAATGCGCAGGTCGCCAGTTCGAATCTGGCCAACAGCTCCATCAAAGAGTAATGTTCACTTTTGATTCCGAGACTTACATCGTTCGGAGAAAAGGTGAACATTATTTTTTATTCCAGGGGTTCTCCCCCCCGGGGGGGAGAGGAGAAGAGAGCCTTGCGGCACGGCTCGCACCCGGCTTCACGGGACGAAAGGGGAAAAAAGGCCGTACATTCCGCAAAAAAGGGGGGAAAAAACAGACCCCCGCGCGGATTATTGAAGGGGAAAGGTCATGAAAAAGAAGCAGGTTCTGTGGAAGCTTTTCATCTCCACGCTCTATCTCAGCGCATTTACCTTCGGCGGCGGGTACGTGATTGTCACGCTTATGAAGGAGAAGTTCGTGAACCGGCTGCACTGGATCGAGGAGGACGAGATGCTGGATCTGATCGCCATTGCGCAGTCCGCGCCCGGAGCCATTGCGGTGAACGGCGCCATTGTCGTGGGATATAAGCTGGCTGGAGCGGCCGGAGTGCTGACGGCCATCGCCGCGACGATCATCCCGCCCTTTGTGACCATCTCCGTCATTTCCTGGTTTTACGCGCTGTTCCGGGACAATATCATCGTGAGCAGACTGCTTGAGGGCATGCAGGCAGGCGTGGCGGCGGTGATTGCCTCCGTGGTCTGGGACATGGGCCGGGGCGTGCTTCGGCAGAGGAGCGTACTCTCCGCAGCCGTCATGGCGGCGGCCTTCGCGGCGGTATTCGTATTTCGGGTGAATGCGGTGATCGTGATTCTGGCGTGCATTGCACTGGGAATCCTGCGCACGGTGCCGGAATGGAGGAGAGGGGCATGATCCTGCTTGAGCTGTTCCTGAGCTTCCTGCAGATCGGGGCGCTGAGCTTCGGCGGGGGCTACGCCGCCATGCCGCTGATCGAGGCTCAGATCGTCACGGCGCACGGCTGGCTGACGATGACGGAGTTTGCGGATCTGGTCACCATTGCGGAAATGACACCGGGACCCATTGCCGTGAATGCGGCGACCTTTGTCGGAATCCGGGTCGGCGGCATTCCGGGAGCGCTGGCGGCGACGGCGGGATGCATCCTTCCGGCCTGCATACTGGTGACGCTGATTGCACGACTGTATCTGAAATACCGGAAGCTGTCCGTGCTGCAGGGTATTCTGGGGACACTGCGTCCGGCGGTGGTGGCTCTGATCGCCTCGGCGGGTCTGACCATCCTGATGAACTCGCTCTGGGGCGGACGCACCGTTGTGCTGTCGGAGACCAACGTGGTGACGGCGGCGATTTTCGCGCTCTGCCTCCTCCTGCTGCGCCGGACAAAGCTGAGCCCCATTGCCGTAATGCTTCTGGCGGGGGTCATAAACCTGGCGGTGTCACGGATTCCGGCCTGAGCGCTTCCGCGCGCTCTCGCTTAATCCCTTGCTTGCAAAATGGATTATCCGAGTGCCTCTGCCACCAGCGTCTCCAGATCCGCCTGCGTTCTCGCAATGGCCTCCTTTACGCCGATCTCTCCGTCCAGCAGACGGTAGACCCAGCGGCAGACGGCGGCATCGATGTCCGTCTGCGACAATACGGCGTGATTTTCCAGGTTCGGCGGCGTGATGGGCTTGCAGTACTGATAGCTGTCCAGATAGAGCGGGAGCCAGGGATTGAGCTTGACGAGCTCGTCGTTTGTGTAGTTGGAGGTGATGGCGGTCTGACCGCCCAGAAGGGCGAAGTACAGGGACACCTGCTCGCCGCAGAGCCATCGCAGGAAGCGCACGGCCTCGCCGCACTGCGAGCTGCGGCGGCTGACGCCGAGGCTCCAGCCGCCCAGGACGGAGTAGGAGCCGGGAACGTGATGGTACCCGATGGAGCCCAGCTGACTGCGCCGCAGATCCGCGACTTCTGCCAGAAAGGACGGGTAATTGATGAGCATGGCGAGCTCTCCGCTCAGAAAATCACGCACGGCATCGGTGTCGGTGCTGGTGCGGTAATCCGGCTTGGCCGCCCGCACGGAGTGCAGAAAATTGGTATAGGCTCTCTGCGCGGGCTCGCGGTCCAGACAGACATTTCCGTGCCCGTCGAACAGCGTCCCTCCGTAGGAGAGGAGCCTCATGTAGATCTCCGGGGCCAGACATTCGTCATAGGCGGCGGGGATGGAGATGCCGTACCGCACGGCATCCGTCTGATTGGTGAAGAAATCGGCGATGGTATTGTACTCCTTGAGGAAGAGGGGAGGGCGCAGGCTGGTGCCGGTCTTCTTGAGGTACTGCAGCTTCAGGTCGGGGTTTTCAAAGAGATCGCGCCGGTAGTACAGAATCTGCGGCGCGTACATGAAGGGAAGGCCGTAATAGCGGTGTCCGAAGTCGCTGAAGTAACGGAAGCATCCGGGCAGGAAGATGTCCTCGCCGAGGCTCATGAGCGCGTCCGTGATGTCCTGCAGGATGCCGCCGGACGCCAGTACGGGGAGCCAGGGGATGTCGTACATCACGACATCGCAGGGATTGTCCGAAAAGTGATTGTCCTCGATGGCGCGCAGAAGATCCTTGTGGGGGATGACGGTAACCTCCGCGCGGATGTGCTCCGTCTGCTCGAAGTTGCGCAGCAGTCCCGTGAGCGCATGCACCTGGGGCGTGTCCATCATGAGAATCCGGAGCGTGCGCTCCGGCACGGCTTCCCGGCGTGCGCGCGGACGTGCGATGAGCTGCCGGTACGAGCGGCTTCCGTCCGAGGACGAGGCCTCGATCACCGTGCGGACATCGGAGTCCCGGGGAGCCTGTGAGGGTGCCGCCCCGGACGCCCCGGCCGGGTCGATCTGCTCCAGCAGCAGTCCTGCTGCGGTCTTGCCGAGCCGGATGGCGGGCAGCGAGCCGGAGGCCGACGCAAAGGTATGCGTATGGCAGTTCCAGTGCTCCTCGTCGAGCGTCACGACGGGGATGTCCCGATCGGCGTAGCCGAGGCAGCGAAGCCCCTCGCAGATGCCGCGCGCCGATACCTCGGATGTGACGACGATGGCATCGGGCCGGGACTCCTGCAGCAGATGCAGGAGCTTTCGGAAGGAATCCTCCTTGGTCATGTTCGTATGAATCGGCGGAAGGGGAGCGGCAGCGGTGCCGGGCGTGAAGGCATCGAGATAGCCCAGACGGGAGAGATCCTCGCACTCAAAGCCCTCGGGACCGCAGAAGAGCCGGATTTCGGAGTAGCCCTTGCTCAGAAGATTCGCCGTGATCTGCCGGACGATGGAGCGGTTGTCAAACGAGACGGTGCGGACTCCGAGCCCCGGGATGCCGCGGTCGATCAGCACGAGGGGCATGCGGACGGACAGAAGGCGGCTTTTGTAAAAACCGGCGTTTTCCGGCTGTGACGGGATGAGAATCAGCCCGCGGATGCGCTTTTCGAGGAAGGTATGCAGCAGAGCCTCCTCCGTCTCGGGGATATCGTAGGAAAAGGCGGGAATTGCGCTGTAGCCGGCGCTCTGGAGAACGCTTTCCATGCCTTGAAACATGCGGACGTAATAGGAATCATCAAAATGCGGCAGGATGATGCCGATGTCCGTGCAGCTGTTCGTGCGCAGGCTCCGTGCGGACAGATTCAGCGAATACTGCAGAGCCTCGACCGCCTGCTGAATTTTCAGCGAGGCTTCGCGGCTGACCGGACGGGTGCGGTTCAGGTAATTCGATACCGTGCCGACAGACACCCCCGCCAGCCGGGCGACATCCTTGATGGTAGCCATGTCCTTTGCATTCCTTTCGTCTCTTTTTATTCCGGGGGAGAGCCGTGCTTTTTGGGGG
>CAVGLF010000104.1:0-5770 GCA_963630045.1 Butyricicoccaceae bacterium
GGGGAAAAGGCTTACAGAGCAGCCTTCGCCTTTTCGACCAGCGCGGTGAACGCGGCGGGATCGCTGATGGCAACCTCGGAGAGCATCTTGCGGTTCATGGTGATGCCGGCCTTCTTCAGACCGTTCATGAAGCGGGAGTAGTTGATGTCATTGAGCTTGCAGGCGGCAGAAATACGGGTGATCCAGATGCGGCGGAAATCGCGCTTCTTCAGACGGCGACCCACATACGCATACTTCAGGGACTTCATGACCGCCTGATTGGCGGTGCGGAACAGCTTGGACTTCGAGCCGAAATAGCCCTTGGCAAGCTTTAAAACGCGGTTTCTTCTCTTGCGCGTCATCATCGCGCCTTTTACTCTGGCCATTGTATCATCGCGCATAAGCCCCCCGATCTCACGGCAGGACATCCGTCCTGCAAAAGGGCTTATTTATCGCGCGCTCCTTTCTTGTATTGAGGGAAAACTTATGCGTACGGGAGAAGCTTCTTGACGTTGTTCTCGATGTTCTCGGCGATGTAGGCGCCCTGACGCAGGCCGCGCTTACGCTTCGTGCTTCTCTTGGTCAGGATATGACGGCGATTCTGATGCGAATACTTCACATGGCCGTTCTTGGTCACAGAAAAACGCTTGGATGCGCCGCTGTGCGTTTTGATCTTAGGCATGGTATTGCTCCTTTATTGAAAAAGTAAATCCCTTGTGGGGAACGCGGTTATTATGCTTCTTCGGTCGATTCGGCCGGAGCAGCAGTCTCTTCCGGTGCGGACTTCGGCGCCTTCGGTGCCTTGTCTGCTTTGGCAGAGGATGCCTTGGATGCGGGCTTCGGTGCCAGGAACAGCAGCATCTGACGTCCTTCAAGCTTCGGAGCCTTCTCGATCACGGCGGTATCCGCGCACTCGGCGGCGAACTTCAGCAGAAGCTCCTGTCCGAGCGACGTATGCGCCATCTCGCGGCCGCGGAAACGAACCGATACCTTGACCTTATCGCCGTCTCCGATGAAGCGCTTCGCATGATTCAGCTTGACATTGTAGTCATGGATGCCGATGCCGACGGACAGCTGGACCTCCTTGATGTCCACAACATGCTGATTCTTGCGTGCTTCCTTTTCTCTCTTGGCCTGCTCAAAACGGAACTTGCCGTAATCCATGACCTTGCACACAGGCGGGACGGCCTGAGGCGCGATTTTTACAAGATCCAGTCCTCGGTTGAATGCAACGCGCATCGCGTTTGCAATCGGCATGACGCCCAGCTGGGAGCCATCCGCATCGATTAGGCGAACCTCTTTATCACGGATTTCCTCGTTCGTCTGATGCTTTGCGTTACTGATACCCAAAACCCCCTCCGATAAATTCAAAAAAGCAGCCTTTCACAGCTGCTTTCATTGACATACAAATGCCGCCGAGGATTCTCCCCGGGACGGCAATCCGTTATCAACCCTTCCGCTGTGCTCAGGGTGAAAGCGCTTCGTAAAATTCCGCGCTTTGCTTCTTTGTTCTTTGCGTAGTATACCAGATAATCTTTCGTTTGTCAATAGCCGATTTTCAAAATTACTCCGATTTTTGCGGTCAAGAGCGTATTTTTCTTTCCTGTCATTCTAAAATCAGTCCCCGCCCCGCATTCTTCCCCCGTGCAGCTCCGCCACTTGCGGCATTGACAAAACGGGAAATGTGTAGTATATTGGTAGAAGATTTTACCCCGATGCTGTGACTACGGATGAGGAGGATACCGCGATGCGGATTACCAATGAGGCCGATTATGCCCTGCGCTTCATGTGCGTGCTGGGCTGCGGCGGTCAGAAGAGCGCCAAGGCGATTTCGGAGGAGACCGGCGTCACCCTGCGGTTCGCTCTGAAGATTCTGCGCAAGCTGGCGCTGGCCGGCGTTGTAGGCTCCCAGCAGGGTGCCTCCGGCGGCTACTTTCTGAGCCGTCCTCCGAAGGAGATCTCAGTGGGAGAGATCGTCGAGATCATCGACGGTCCGCTGCAGATCAACAACTGTATCGACGAAAGCTACTGCTGCACGCGAATGGGGCTCGATCATGCCGAATGCTGCATGCATGCTTTCTTCGACCGGCTGAATGCGAAGGTACGCGCGGATATGTATGAGGCGACGCTTGACCGCTTTCTGAAGCTCTGACGGATGCTCCCCTCATCCGCCCTTCAGAGTGATTTCCGGCCGTGCGCAATTGTTCACATTTGACGCATTGACCTGACTGTGGGGCGCGTGATAGAATAGCATTAAAGATACATGAATCGGAGGAAGACAGCATGCAGAACGTCATCACCTTTCCCGGATTGGGGCTGACCTTTCATATTGACCGGGTCGCCTTCTCCATCGGCTCGCTGAACGTATACTGGTACGGCATCATCATCGCTCTCGGATTCCTTCTGGCCGTGTGCTACTGCACGAAGCGCTGTGCTTCAGTCGGCCTGAAGTCGGATGATTTCATCGATCTTCTCATCTGGGCGGTTCCGATCTCCATCATCGGCGCGCGTGCCTACTATGTGGTCTGGAAATACAATGAGCTCTATTACTACGATACGCTTGCCATGTTCCGCATCTGGGACGGCGGCATCGCCATCTACGGTGCCATCATTGCCGGCGTTCTGACCGCGATCATCTTCTGCGCAGTCCGCCGCATCCGCATAGGCGCCGTGCTGGACATCGCGTCCATGGGTCTTCTGATCGGTCAGGCCATCGGACGCTGGGGCAATTTCGTCAATCAGGAAGCGCACGGCGACGTCACGACCTCCTTCCTTCGCATGGGCATCTATATCGACGGCGTCATGACCTATGTGCATCCGACCTTCCTGTATGAATCCCTCTGGAACGCGCTGGGCTTTCTGCTTCTGCACCTCCTCTTCAAGCACCGCAAGCGCTCGGGCGAGATCTTCCTGCTGTACACCGCCTGGTACGGAATCGGCCGCGGCTTCATCGAGGGTATGCGCACCGACAGCCTCTACTTTTTCAACAGCTCCCTGCGCATCTCCCAGTTCGTCGGCTTCTTCAGTGCCATCGTCGCCATCGGCGTGCTGATCTATCTCTTCCTGTTCGTCGAATATGACGTCGAAACGCTGACCAACCCCTATCTTCCCAAGCGCGTCAGGAAAAAGAAGGGCGAGGACGAGGAGACCGCAGAGGAAGAGCCCGAGGAGGAAGCGGCGGACGAGGCCGTCGTCATCCAGGGCATCGCCTTCAACCAGGAGCGTCCGGAGGACGCAGATGCCGAGCCGGCCGAGACTGCCGGAAATGCTGAAGCCTCCGCATCCGAGGACGCAAAGAAGGACTGACGCCTCCATATTATTCTGAGCATCTGCCGCTTTTATGAAAAAAACGGCGGATGCTCATTTTTCATGTATCCCGGAGGAAATCCCTCCTCCTCCCCCCTGCGCGGCACGGCTTTTGTCCCGGTACTCATGCTCCGAACAAAAAACGTGCGCGCAAGCCTTGACTTTTTGGGCACTCTCCCCTATAATGGCCTTGTATTCCGCGATATGCAGGCGCTGCTTTCACATGGTACAGAAATCATCCCCGCCCCCCGCGACTTTTGCGGGAGTCCAAAAAGGAAAAAAGAGGAGACGCACATGGATAAAATCAAGCTGCCGCCGGAAGGAATTTTCGTAGGCTCCGGAGTCTATCCCACGGATACGGATACGCTTCTGTGCACCATGACCGGGCACTTCGGCTGGCAATGCCAGCATTTCGACATCGAGGAGCATCTGGATCGGGTGCTTTCCGACAATCAGGGCAATCTGATACAGCTCTGGGGCATTGCCCGCGGCGTGTCTCCGAAGCTTGTCGGCGACTGGATTTACGATATGCCGGGAGCGGGCATCGACATTCCGGCACCTGATTGGGAGAAGCTTCAGAATCTCTCCGTAGCCGAGCCGGAGTACAAGGAGCTGTTCGAGCGCTACCGGGATCGCCGCGGCGCGGGCTTTCTGCGCGTGCTGCTTGAGGCGAAGAAGCGCGGACTCTATACCACGATGATCTATACCGACTCGGAGCGGGAATGGATCCGGCGCATCGTTGAGGAGGGCGGCGATTACTATCTCGGATACGACTTCGGCGAGCGCTTCTCCGGCGGACTCAACCGATCGGAGGCACAGCTTCTGGCCTGCGAAGGAAAGCTCTCGCTGCGTGCGCTGACGGATCACCTGCTGGCCGCCGTGCAGGAGCACGCGGATAAGCGCCACGCCGACGGCTGGAAGTTCGTCATGGCGACCTCCAGCGACTTCCACGTCGATTACGAGGTGATCGGCGGCGCGGATATGCCCGTCATCGAGGATTTCGCCTTCCCGAGCCTCAACCTGGCAAGCGCGCTCTCCCGCGGACTGTACCGGCAGCACAATCTGCCGATGTGGGGCTCCCATCTGGCGCATGAGCACTATGACTGGCAGCCCGACAGTGCGCCGCATCGCTATGACTCGCTTCGCGCCGCATTTTACCTTAAATACATGGCCGGCAGCAAGATGATCATCAACGAATCCGGCAACTGGTACGTCGAGCATACGCTCTCGCCGGATTCCCCGAAGCTGCAGATGCCGCAGTCGGCGAAGGACGAGTTCGGCATCATCGGCTGGGGCGATGCAAAGCGCATCCTCGCGGAGGAGCCCGAGCGGATGCGTCCCTTTGTCGAGGAGGCCCGTCCGTACTTCGGCATGGCGGACTACCGCTCCCCCGTCTGCCGTAACTACCGGAAGGTCATCTCGGACTTCTGGAGCTTCGTTCGTGAAAACGGCACGCCCGAGGGACAGCCGGAGTCGACCATTGCTCTGGCGAAGGGCAATCTCGATCTGGCCTCTGCCCGATACAATCACGGCTATGCCATAGGCGGGCTCTACGACATTGCTCTGAAAAATCCCTCCTGGTTCCAGGGAGCGCCCGAGCGGGGCTGGACCCTCGCGCGTGATGTCTTCTTCCCCGAGGTGCCGGTTCTGAAGCCCTATGTCAACATCCATCTCTCCGGCACACCCTACGGACAGGTCGACGTCGTATCCTTTGCCTATGACGATATTTCGGCCGAATTTCTGCTTGCCAATTATAAGGCGCTGCTCTTTACGGGCTGGAATACCTGCTCTGAGAAGCAGTATGACATTCTGCGCCGCTATGTCGAGGGCGGCGGCACGCTCTTCATCTCCATTCCGCAGCTGGCGACGGACGATACGCGCAACTTTGCCTATACAACCGAAGATCTCGTGCACGGCGGGGATTTCAGCGATCTTTGCGGCGTTCGCGTACTGGGACGCGGCGAGCAGATCTACTGGTCCATCATTCCGCGCGGCTCCCATGAGCTGGACTGCGAATACCCGCGGCGCTTCGGCATCCTGGGCGTGCCGCTGGGAAATCTGGAGATCACCGATCCCGCGCTTGAGGTGCTCATCACGGACGACGAGCAGGATCGTCCCGTCCTGACCCGGCACCGCTTCGGCAAGGGTCAGTGCTACTTCCTCAACACCTGGAGCTATCCCGGAGCCTGCGATCTGGACGAGGGTCCCGGCGCCGTCATGGATTCCTCCGGCATGATCGGCTGCATCTACCGCGCCATCGCAAACGAAAGCCGCGGACACGTCTATATCACGGACGACCGCCGCGCTCCGGGCGAGGTCTGCCGCTATGTCGCCTACAGCTATTTCCCCGAGGGCGGCAAAATCTGCCTGTACAACGTCGACTTCGAGCACGAAAAATCCTTCTGGCTGCATCAGTTCGGTGTTGCGGAGCAGATTACGCTTGCTCCCGGTGAATTCCGTCTGATTGATACGGTCAGACAGACCC
>CAVGLF010000104.1:5848-7799 GCA_963630045.1 Butyricicoccaceae bacterium
CCGCTCTTTAAAAATTTTGTGAAAAAATCGTGACGCGTCCTCTTCCCTTTTATGAAAAAATGCGGTACAATAGGGTCTGCGGCATGGATGCCGTGATGTTAAGACGAGAAAGAAAGAGAGAGAGAGAGAGAGGATTATACCGATGCGAAAGATTGCTGCCTGTGCGCTTGCCCTGATGCTGCTTTTATGCCTGAGTCTTCCCATGACTCACGCGGATGTCGGGAACTTTGCGGGAGATTCCGACTGGGGAGACTCCGACTGGGGAGATTCCGACTGGAGCTCCGACTATGACTCCGGTTCCGACTATGATTCCGACGGCGAGGCCGGCGATTTCGGCACCGTACTCTGGACGGTCGTCGCGATTTTCGCGGTGGCGATCATCTTCAGCGTGAAGGAAAAGATCGATAAGAAGAAGGGCAATACATCTGCGGTACGCGTATCCGAGCCCGTGGAGCAGGCCGATCTTACGGAGCTTATGGCGCGTGATCCGGACTTTGATCAGGATAAGTTCCTCGAGAACGTGGGCAATCTGTATGTGCAGATGCAGAAGGCCTGGACGGCCCGCAAATGGGAGCCCATGCGCGCTCATCTGACGGATGCGTTCTATAACCAGCTGGCGCATCAGCTCGATGAGATGATTCAGGCCGGACAGACCAACCACGTCGATCGCATCAGCGTCCTCAGCACCGTCATCACGGGCTATGAGTGCCGCGATAACCTCGATGTGCTGAAGGTTCGCCTGAGTACGCGCATCTGCGACTACACGACGAAGGATGCGACGGGAGCCGTGGTGAGCGGCGATAAGAACCGCGAGCTCTTCATGACCTATGAATGGACAATGGTGCGCTCGATGAACGCCGTCACAAAGTCCGACGAAGGCGCGCGCGCCTGCCCCAACTGCGGCGCTCCTCTGGACGCGAACGCGAGCTCCAAGTGCCCCTACTGCGGCACCGTCATCATCGGCACGGATTACGACTGGACGCTCTCCGCTATCCGCGGCATCTCGCAGAGATCCAACTGATCGCAGCTGTAATCCATACCGGCATCTGTACTTCATATTCATTTACGGAGGAAATAAAACCATGAAAATCAGTGTCATGTCCGCGGGTTTTCGCCGCGGCTTTGAGGAAAACATCCGCTGCGCCAGAGCCATTGGCGCGGACGGCGTTCAGATGGATGCCGTAGAGACCGGACTCGACTTCCGCTGGGAGCCTCCCGTCTGCATGGCGCGTGCCGTCCGCGACTTCGTGTATGACGTGGGACTCGACATCAGCGCCTACTGCGTCGACATCGGCGGCTTCGCCTGCGCGTCCGACCTTCTTAAGGATCGTCTGCGGGCGACGCGGAACATGATGCGTCTGGCTCAGCTGACGGACGTGCCCTATGTCACGGCGCACATCGGCGAGGTACCCGCGGACAGAGCGGATCCCATTCGCGCTCAGCTGGTTGCGGCGCTGCAGGAAATCGGCCGGTACGGAGAAGACCTCGGCGTGGACTACTGCATCGAGACCGGCGGCGAAAAGGCCTGCGTACTCGCGGACTTCCTTGAGGAAGTGAATATGCCCCGTGTCGGCGTCAACTACGATCCCGCCAATCTGGTCATGTGCGTGGATGACGATCCCGTCGCCGGTGTTCATACGCTGGGCCGCTACATCCGCCACACCCATGCCAAGGACGGCATCTGCCTGTCCCGCCCCGAGCACAAATACTGGCCCGAGGTTCCGAACAGACGCTACCCCTGGGTCGAGGTTCCACTCGGCTGCGGCGAGGTCGACTTCCCCGGCTGGATCAGCGCGCTTCGTGAGGAGGGCTTCGACGGATATCTCGCTATCGAGCGCGAGGTCGGAGAAAACCCCGAAAAGGACATCAGAACCGCGCTGGAATACCTGCGTCAGCTGGTGTAATCCCCGGCAGCATTATTTACACTAAGAGCCCATTTGCAGAGCATACA
>CAVGLF010000105.1:0-7666 GCA_963630045.1 Butyricicoccaceae bacterium
GGCGCACTCCGGAGAGACTCTTAGGGGGACTTTAGTCCCTCTAAGGGCGCTTTCTTGTCCAGATTCTTTGCGCAAACAAAGAATCTGGCCCGGAGACTGCAAGGGGGCGGGGAGCGCCCCTTGCCAAGTATGAGGCTGCGTCGGGCGATCCTTGAGGCACGAAGTTTTCCTATAGCAGGAAAACTTCGTAAGGAAGAAAAGCAGCTTCGGCGAAGAACCGCGCAAGCGCGAAAAAGCCTGCGTCGGGCACTTCTTGCGGCACCGAAGTTTTCCCCGAAGACAGGGAAAACTTCGCAGGAAGAAAAGCAGCTTCGGCGAAGAGAAAACCCAAAGCAAGGGGGAGCAAGGGGTTTTCCCCCGATAACAACACAGCAAAAAGCCCGGATTCTTCTCTTTCGGAGAAGAATCCGGGCTCATGATGCCTCTGTACAGTAAGAAAAAAGGGAGAGCGTTATGCGTATTTTTCAACGAGAGCGGTCATCTCATCCCACTGCCGTTCCATGTCCCACACGAGCTTGAACTGCGTGCGGCAGCGGTCAAGGTTCTGCTCGGGATAGTGCAGACGGAAGTAGACATCGCCCTGCAGGTAGTCGGTCAGGAAGCGGATGCCGCACTCCAGCGTCATGAGCTTCGCGCCCATGGGCAGTGAGCGCTTTTCCTCAATCGTCAGGCCGTCTCCCGCCGTCTCAAGGAATCCCTTGAGGTAGATCTCATAGAGGCTGATGTCCATTCTCACGCGATCCAGATCCTTTTCATCCTCCGCCGCCGTGGATGCGCCGAAGCGGATGCTGTCGCCGAAGTCGTACGCCGCGAGTCCCGGCATGACCGTGTCCAGATCGATGACGGCAATGCCCTCGCCGGTGGCGTTGTCGATCATGACGTTGTTGAGCTTGGTGTCGTTGTGCGTCACCTTCAGCGGGAGCTTTCCCGCAGCCAGCAGGTCGACCAGCGCATGCGTGTCCTTCTCATGCGCGCGGACGAAGGCAATCTCCGGCGCGACATCCTTCGCGCGTCCCATCCTGTCCTCCGCCAGCGCGGCCTCGAAGTCGCGGTAGCGCTTGGGCGTATCGTGGAATCTCGCAATCGTCTCATGCAGCTTCTCCGCCGGATACTTCTGCAGAAGGTTCTGGAAGCGGCCGAACGCACGCGCCGCGTTGTAGAAATCCTGCGGATCCTTCACGGAGTCGAACGTCGTCGCGTTCTCGATGAACATGTAGCCCCTCCACGCGCCGCCGGCGGAGTCGCGGTAATAGGGCTTTCCATCGACGGTCGGGATGATGTTGAGCGTCTCACGGGTGTAGTCGCCGCCGCGCGCCTCGATTTCGCGGCGCAGATAGGACGTCACGCCCGTGATGTTCTCCATGAGCGTATCGGGATCGAAGGTATCCGTGTTGATTCTCTGCAGGATATAGCGGTTCGTTCCGCCCTCGTAGCCCGTATAGACGGCAAAGGTATCGTTGATGTGTCCCGAGCCGTGCTGCGTATAGCGCAGCACCGTCCCCTTGAAGTCAATATGCTCGATCGCCTCGCGGATGAGCTCGTCGGTCAGCTTCGCTTTCATTCTCTTTCGATCCTTTCATGATGTGGAAAATCGGGAAAATACGGCTCATCGGCCGTGAATTTTTATTGTCTGACTCAGTCGAGTATAACACGTTCCGCCGCCCGTGTCAACCGAGTACCGCGCCGTGCTCCCGTCAAAAAGGACACCTCGATTTACGGTTGACAGAGGCACCCCGCCCGCGGTACAATAAGGATGCTGTTTTCCCCCCGCCTCCCCCCATTTTTCATGCACGGGGAATCACTTACAACGAGAGGAGCATACTCTGGATATGTGGAAGCTTGCCCCGTCGATTCTCTCGGCGGATTTCGCCAATCTCCAGCGCGACATCGAAAAGATTCACGCAGCGGGCGCGGATTACGTCCATGTCGACGTCATGGACGGTCACTTCGTCCCGAATCTGACCATCGGAGCGCCCGTCGTCCGCGCCCTGCGCCGTGCGACTCCCATGACGCTCGATGTCCATCTGATGATCGAGAGACCGGACCTGTATCTCGATGACTTCATCGCAGCCGGAGCGGATATCATCACCATGCATATCGAAGCCCCCGGCTTTTCCGGGGAGCTCATCGACCGCATCCACGCCGCAGGACGCCGCGCCGGCGTATCCGTCAAGCCCGGCACGCCCGTGGAGGAGCTCCTGCCCCTGATGCCGAAGCTCGATCTGGCGCTCGTCATGTCCGTCGAGCCCGGCTTCGGCGGTCAGAGCTACATGCCCTGCGCCGACGACAAGCTGCGTGCCCTGCGCAGCTGCATCGATGAGGGCGGCCTCGTCTGCGACCTCGAGGTCGACGGCGGAGTCGGCGCGGGCAACATCGCCCACGTCCGCTCCTGCGGCGCGGACACCATCGTCGCGGGCAGCGCCGTCTATGCAAAGGGAGATGTCGCCGCCGCCGTCCGCGCCCTTCGTGAAGCTGCCTCGGCGGTAAGCGATCTTTAACCTGCACTTCGTTACAGGATTCACAATGTCTTTCCCTCAATCCCCTGCGGAATCACGCATTCCGCAGGGGATTTTCGTCTGCGTGCGCAGTCTCCCCGGGATGCTTCCCGGCTTTCCTCTTTACATTGCATCCGCATGGTGCAATGCGGGCTGTTTTGCCGTTTTGTGTCTGAAATGCATCATCTTTCGTTTGCCTTTGCGGATATGCGTGCATCCCGCAGAGGCTTTGCCCGTGCCGCAAAATTTCGTTAAAAAAAGTAAAACAGGACTGGATTTTTTCCATATATCGTGATATAATAACCGGCAGTGTCCCTTGGACGACAC
Source organism: Butyricicoccaceae bacterium (assembly GCA_963630045.1). GTDB lineage: Bacteria > Bacillota > Clostridia > Oscillospirales > QAMX01 > JAAZKA01. The sequence continues at coordinate 2,823 of CAVGLF010000105.1, forward strand.
ATCGTTAAATTTTGGACTATCACATGTCAAGGAGGATATACTGTTCCATGAAGAACAAGATGGAAGCGGTGCCGTTTATTGATTCACCCGATAAGCGCGCACGGCTGAATGCCGTGATCGCCGAGAACCGCGAGGTGCGCGGCTCCCTCGTCCGGGTGCTCAAGCTCGCGCAGGAGATCTACGGCTACCTGCCGCTGGAGGTTCAGGAGACGGTCGCGGAGGGTCTGGATCTGCCTCTTGAGGAGGTCTACGGCGTTGTTTCGTTCTATTCCCTGTTCACCACCGTTCCGAAGGGTCAGTACAAGATCATGGTCTGTCTGGGCACGGCCTGCTACGTCAAGGGAGCCGGCGCCATCCTCGACAAGCTCTCCGAGCTTCTGCACATTCCCGTCGGCGGCTGCACGCCCGACGGCAAATTCTCCCTTGAGGCCTGCCGCTGTCTCGGTGCCTGCGGTCTCGCACCCGTCATGACCATCAACAACGAGGTCTACGGCCGCCTGACGCCCGACATGCTGCCGGACATTCTCGCAAAGTATTAAGGCACCGTCCCCCGCCCCTTTTTTCGGGGGGTTATATCAAACGAAAGGTATGTATCATATATGAAGTCTTTGGAAGAGCTTCGGGAGCTTCGGGCGGCGGCTCAGTCCCGTCTGGGCATTCGTAATGATGATGCGGCGACGGCTCACATCGTCGTCGGCATGGGCGACGCAGGGCTCGGCAACGGCGCCCGCGACGTCCTCCATGCGTTCATGCGCGAGGTTGAAAGCGCCGGTCTCCAGAACATCGCGATCACGCTGTCCGCGCCTCTGGGCGACCGCTCCGATGCCCCCGCCGCCCGTGTCAGCGTCGGGGACGGCGAGCCTGTGATCTATGTTCATCTGACGCCCGAAAAGGCCGCGCAGATTGTGCGCGAGCACGTCGCCGGCGGCCATGCCGTCAGCGAATACACCGCCACCAGGTAATTTTAGGAGGAAGTAAGAATCATGTATCGTTCCAATGTACTTGTCTGCGGCGGTACCGGATGCACCTCGAACCACAGCGCGGAGGTTATCGCGGCACTGGAGGCCGAGATTGCGAAAAACGGCCTTTCCGAGGAGGTCAGAGTCATCCGTACGGGCTGCTTCGGCCTGTGCGCCGCCGGCCCCATCATGATCGTCTACCCCGAAGGCTCGTTCTACTCCCGCGTTGACCCCCGGGATATTCCGGAAATCGTTGAGGAGCATCTCTTAAAAGGTCACCCCGTACGCCGCCTTCTGTATCAGGACACGGTGGACGGAAACGAGATCAAGTCCCTGAACCACACCGACTTCTACCGCAAGCAGAGGCGCGTTGCGCTGCGCAACTGCGGCGTCATCAACCCCGAAAACATCGAGGAATACATCGCCCGTGACGGCTACGAGGCTCTGGGCAAATGTCTGACCGAGTACACGCCCGACCAGGTCATCCAGATCGTGCTGGATTCCGGTCTGCGCGGACGCGGCGGCGCGGGCTTCCCCACCGGCATGAAGTGGCGCTTCGCCTCGGGCAACCGCGGACAGGTTCAGAAGTACGTCTGCTGCAACGCCGACGAGGGCGATCCGGGCGCCTTCATGGATCGCTCCGTTCTCGAGGGCGACCCGCACTGCGTGCTCGAGGCCATGGCCATCGCGGGATACGCCATCGGCGCGTCCCAGGGCTACATCTACATCCGCGCCGAATACCCCATCGCCGTCCAGCGTCTGGAGATCGCCATCGCCCAGGCGCGTGAATACGGTCTTCTGGGCGAGCACATTCTGGGCACGGACTTCTCCTTCGACATCGAGATCCGTCTGGGCGCCGGCGCCTTCGTCTGCGGCGAGGAAACCGCCCTCATGACCTCCATCGAGGGTCACCGCGGCGAGCCTCGTCCCCGTCCTCCGTTCCCGGCGGTCAAGGGTCTGTTCGGCCGTCCCACGATCCTGAACAACGTCGAGACCTACGCCAACATCGCTCAGATCATCCTCAACGGTCCGGAATGGTTTGCGTCCATGGGCACCGATAAGTCCCACGGCACCAAGGTCTTCGCCCTCGGCGGCAAGATTCACAACACCGGTCTGGTCGAGGTACCCATGGGCACCACGCTGCGCGAGATCATCGAGGAAATCGGCGGCGGCGTCCCCGGCGGCAAGAAGTTCAAGGCCGCTCAGACCGGCGGTCCCTCCGGCGGCTGCATCCCCGCGGAAAACCTCGATGTCCCGATCGACTACGACAACCTCATCGCCATCGGCACGATGATGGGCTCCGGCGGCATGATCGTCATGGACGAGGACAACTGCATGGTCGACATCGCGAAGTTCTTCCTCGAGTTCACCGTGGACGAGTCCTGCGGCAAGTGCACGCCCTGCAGAGTCGGCACGAAGCGTCTGTACGAGCTGCTCGAGAAGATCACGAACGGCGAGGGTACGCTGGAGGATCTCGACCGGATGGAGGAGCTGTGCTACTACATCAAGAGCAACGCCCTGTGCGGACTCGGTCAGACGGCTCCGAACCCCGTCCTGTCCACGCTGCGCTATTTCCGCGACGAGTACATCGCGCACGTCGTCGAGAAGCGCTGTCCCGCGGGCGTCTGCAAAAATCTCCTGCGCTATGAGATTCTTTCCGACAAGTGCCGCGGCTGCACCGCCTGCGCGCGCGGCTGCCCGGTCAGCGCGATCTCCGGCAAGGTGCGCGAGGCGCATACCATCGACGCATCCAAGTGCATCAAGTGCGGTGCCTGTATGGAAAAGTGCCGCTTCGGCGCGATCGTCAAGAGATAAGGAGGGAATCACCAATGCCTACCGTGAATGTAAAGATCAACGGAAAAGAGTACGCCGTCGAGCGCGGCGATACCATCCTTGCGGCCTGCCGGAAGCTCGGCATCGATATCCCGACCCTCTGCTACCTCAAGGACATCAATGAGATCGGCGCCTGCCGCATCTGCGTATGCGAGGTCCGGGGCGCGCGCTCCCTGGTCGCCGCCTGCGTCTACCCCATCGAGCGCGAGGGCACGGAGATCTGGACGAACAGCCCCGCCGTCATCCGGGCGCGCAAGATGACGCTGGAGCTCATCCTCTCCACGCACAACCGCTCCTGCCTGTCCTGCGTCCGTTCGGGAACCTGCGAGCTGCAGAAGCTGTGCCAGGAGTACGGCGTAGAGAACGAGGAGGCCTTCAAGGGCGCGAAGCCCCACTTCGCCGTTGACCATACCGCGCCCCACATGATCCGCGACAACACCAAGTGCATCCTGTGCCGCCGCTGCACCGCCGTCTGCTCCAAGCTCCAGCACGTCGGCGTCATCGGACCCAACGACCGCGGCTTTGCCACGCATATCGGCACGGCCTTCGAGGCCGAGCTCGCCGATGTCTCCTGCGTCTGCTGCGGACAGTGCATCAACGTATGTCCCACCGGCGCCCTCCACGAGAAGGACGACACCGAGGCGGTCTTCGAGGCTCTGGCGGATCCCAAAAAGCACGTCATCATCCAGACCGCGCCCTCCGTCCGCGTAGCGCTGGGCGAGATGTTCGGCATGCCCATCGGCACCATCGTCACGGGCAAGATGGTCACCGCCTGCAAGCTCCTCGGCTTCGACGGCGTATTCGATACGAACTTCACCGCCGACCTGACGATCATGGAGGAAGCCACGGAGTTCATCGAGCGCTACACCAGAAAGCAGAATCTGCCGCTCATCACCTCCTGCTCCCCCGGCTGGATCAAGTTCTGCGAGCATTATCATCACGACATGGTGCCGCATCTGTCCTCCTGCAAGTCCCCCCAGGGCATGTTCGGAGCCGTCGCGAAGACCTATTACGCCGAGAAGATGGGCATTGACCCCGCGGACATCGTCTCCGTCTCCGTCATGCCCTGCACCGCCAAGAAGTTCGAGGCCTCGCGTCACGATCACACCGCCGTTCCGGGTCTTGCCGATGTCGACTATGCGCTGACCGTCCGCGAGCTGGGACGCATGATCGCCCGCGCGGGTCTGCGCTTTGCGGAGCTGCCCGACGGCGAGTTCGATGCTCCGTTCGGCCTCGGCTCCGGCGCCGGCACGATCTTCGGCGCGACGGGCGGCGTCATGGAAGCCGCTCTGCGCACCGCAGCCGAGGTTCTCACGGGCGAGCCTCTGGAGAACGTCGAGTTTGCCGATGTCCGCGGCGTAGAAGGCATCAAGGAAGCCACATACACGCTCGCGGGCAGCGAGATCCGCGTCGCCGTCGCCTCGGGTCTTGAGAATGCCGACCGTCTGCTGCGCATGATCAAGTCCGGCGAGAAGAGCTACGACTTCATCGAGATCATGGCCTGCCCCGGAGGCTGCGTCAACGGCGGCGGCCAGCCGATCGTCCCCGCCTCCGTCCGCAACTTCGTCGACGTCCGCGCCGTCCGCGCCGCCGCGCTCTACGAGGACGACCGTCACCTGCCGGTGCGCAAGTCCCACGAGAATCCGGATGTGAAGCGCATCTATGAAGAGTACTTCGGCAAGCCCGGCTCCCACAAGGCGCACGAGATCCTCCACACGGAGTACACGCTCCGCGAGAAGTACTGATTTTCCTTTTTCTTACTGCATACTGCCTCACAAGCTGAAATATTCTCCATTTATGGGGAATATTTCAGCTTTTTGTTAGGCTTCACGGACTGCCGTATTTGGGGAGACTTTTTTGGGGGTCGGGGGGTACCCCGAACCCCCGTTTTCGCGCTTGCGCGGTTCTTCGCCGGGAGTGCCGTGTTTCGGGAGAGCTTTTGTGGGGTCGGGGAGTGCCCCGAACCCCCTTGCTTTGATTTTTCTCTTCGCCGGGAGTGCATACTGTATCCTTACGAAGTTTTCCTGCTATAGGAAAACTTCGTGCCTCAAG
>CAVGLF010000106.1:0-7609 GCA_963630045.1 Butyricicoccaceae bacterium
ACAGTACGCAGTCTCATGACATGAAGGGCAGTACGGGCGTGGGCTTAAAGCGTAAAAAAAGCTGGAATTTCCCCCTTGACAGGGGAAATTCCAGCTTTGGAAGGTAAAAGCAAACGGAAAACCGACAGGTTATCTCGCTGCGTCTGCGTGTCCGGCGCAGCCGAGAACGTCGACGAGCTTGTGCTTGACGACCTTCTTGATGTTCTCGCGGGCGGGCTTGAGGTACTGACGGGGATCGAAGTGATCGGGATAGGCGCAGAAATGCTCGCGGATGGCAGCGGTCATGCCGAGGCGCAGATCGGAGTCGATGTTGATCTTGCAGACGGCCATGCCGGCGGCCTGACGGAGCTGGTTTTCCGGAACACCTACGGCATCGGGCATCTTGCCGCCGTTGGCGTTGATGACGTTGACGAACTCCTGCGGGACGGAGGAGGCACCGTGCAGAACGATCGGGAAGCCGGGCAGACGGCGGGAGACTTCCTCAAGGATGTCGAAGCGGAGGGGCGGGGGAACCAGAACGCCGCGCTCGTCACGGGTGCACTGCTCGGGAGTGAACTTGTACGCGCCGTGGGAGGTGCCGATGGCGATGGCCAGGGAGTCGACGCCGGTCTTGGTGACGAACTCTTCGACCTCGGCCGGATCGGTGTAAGAGGAATCCTCGGCGGAGACGTTGACCGCATCCTCGATGCCGGCCAGACGGCCGAGCTCGCCTTCGACGACGACGCCGTGGGCGTGGGCATACTCGACAACCTGACGGGTCAGGGCGATGTTGTCCTCGAAGCTGTGCTTGGAGCCGTCGATCATGACGCTGTCGAAGCCGCCGTCGATGCAGGACTTGCAGAGCTCGAAGGTGTCGCCGTGATCCAGATGCAGGCAGATCGGAAGGCCGGTCTCGATGATGGCAGCCTCAACCAGCTTCATCAGATAGGTGTGGTTGGCGTACTTGCGCGCGCCGGAAGAAACCTGCAGAATCAGGGGAGCATTCTCCTCGGCCGCGGCCTCGGTGATGCCCTGGATGATTTCCATGTTGTTGACGTTGAACGCGCCGATGGCGTAGCCGTTCTTATAGGCGTCGGCAAACATTTTCGTGGAAGTTACGTGAGCCATTGTAATCATATCCTCCTTGTAAAGATACCTGCGGGTATTGTATCACGTTTCTTTTTGAAAATCAAGGGAAGATTCGAAGCATTCGTCCTTTTTCGCACTTTGTACAAAGCAATCCGACAAAAGCCGCCCCGTTCCCGTACACAGTTGAAAACACAACCCGATTGTCACAATATAGTGTTGATTTTTCGGAGAATTCGTGATATGCTTATCCTATCACCAACAGATTTGGAGGAATACACTCTTATGGCTGAAATTCTGAAAGGTGCTGCCATCATCGGTCAGTCCGGCGGCCCCTCCGCTGTCATCAACGCTTCCGCGTACGGCGCGATCAAGACTGCTCTTGACAATGAGAATATCACCCGCGTCCTGGGCGCCCTCAACGGCATCAAGGGCATTCTGGATGACAACATCATCGATATGGGCAAGGAAGACCCCGCTGAGCTTGCTCACATGAAGTATACCCCCTCCTCCGCGCTGGGCTCCTGCCGCTACAAGCTGAAGGACGCCTCCGAGGACGAGACCGATTATAAGCGCATTCTGGAAATCTTCAGGAAGTACGACATCCGCTACTTCTTCTATAACGGCGGCAACGACTCCATGGATACCTGCAACAAGATCTCCAAGTATCTCATGGCGCATGACTATCCCTGCAGAGTCATGGGCATCCCGAAGACCATCGACAACGACCTGGCCGGCACCGATCACTGCCCCGGCTACGCCTCCGCCGCCAAGTACATCGCCACCTCCACCATGGAAATCTACCACGATGCGCGCGTCTATGACACCGGCATGATCACCATCATCGAGTGCATGGGCCGTCACGCCGGATGGCTGACCGCCGCCGCCGCTCTCGCCGGCGTCAAGGGTCAGGGCCCGGATCTCATCTACCTGCCCGAGGTCGACTTCGACATGGATCAGTTCATCGCCGACGTCAAGAGCATCTACGCCAAGGCCAAGAAGTGCATCGTCGCCGTCTCCGAAGGCATCCATGACAAGGACGGCCGCTTCATCACCGAGTACGGCTCCGATCTGGCTCAGTCCAAGGACAGCTTCGGCCATGCCCAGCTGGGCGGCCTCGCGGCCTTCCTCGCGAGCGTCGTCAAGAAGGAGACCGGCGCGAAGGTTCGCGGCATCGAGCTCTCCCTGCTCCAGCGCTGCGCCGCGCACTGCGCCTCCCAGACCGACATCGACGAAAGCTTCGCCTCCGGCGAGGCCGCCGTTCTGAACGCCGTGGCGGGTGTCACCGACAAGATGGTCGGCTTCGAGCGCTCCTATGTCGACGGCAAGTACGTCTGCAATACCAAGCTCTTCGACCTGTCCATCGTTGCGAACACCGAGAAGAAGGTTCCGCGCGAGTGGATCAACGCCGCGGGCAACGGCATCGAGCAGGGCTTCATCGACTACGCCATGCCGCTGATCCAGGGCGAAACGAAGCTTGAGAAGGAAGACGGTCTGCCCCGCTTCGTGAAGCTCGCGAAGATTCACGCATAAGCCGCATCCCTTCGGACACATCCTCCGTGGGGGGGAAGAAAGACCCGCTTTTTTACAAAAAAGCGGGTCTTTTTTGATGCACTGCCGCCGGTCATCCGACCGGAAACCGCAAAATATGCAGACAAAGTTTACGCTTTGTCCAATGACTGCCGCGCAAGTTCCTGTTATAATGAGACAGGTCAAATGCCAAAAAGCAAAGGATGTGCCTGCTGAATTATGGAATATATCACACTGGACGGAGTCTGCAAGTATTACGGGACGGGAGAGCACCGCATCGCGGCGGCGGATCATGTCTCGTTTGAGGTGAAAAAGGGCGAATTCTGCGTCGTGGTCGGCCCTTCGGGCGCGGGCAAGACGACGCTTCTGAACATCCTGGGCGGTATGGATACCTGCGACGAGGGCCGGGTCTTCCTGGACGGCGCCGAGATCAGCCGCTATAATGCCCGCGAGCTGACGGATTACCGCCGCTATGACGTGGGCTTTGTCTTCCAGTTCTACAATCTCGTGCAGAATCTGACGGCGCGGGAGAACGTGGAGCTGGCGTCGGAGATCTGCCGCAGTCCTCTGCCCGCGGAGGAGGTGCTGCGCGAGGTCGGACTGGGAGAGCGCATGAACAACTTCCCCGCGCAGCTTTCCGGCGGCGAGCAGCAGCGCGTCTCCATCGCGAGAGCTCTCGCGAAGAACCCGAAAATCCTGCTGTGCGACGAGCCGACGGGCGCGCTGGATTACAATACAGGCAAGGCCGTGCTGAAGCTCCTGCAGAGCGCATGCCGGGAGCGCGGAAAGACCGTGCTCGTCATCACCCACAATGCGGCGCTGACGAAAATGGCCGACCGCGTCGTCCGCGTGAAGAACGGCGGCATCGAGTCCGTGGAGCTGAACGCGCATCCCGCGCCCGTGTCGGAGATTGAGTGGTGATGCCGATGAGGAGAGCCTACCCGACGCTGCTGCGCCGCAGCATCCGCAAGACCTCGGCGCGTTTTCTCTCCATCCTGCTCATCGTCGCCATCGGCTGCGGCTTTCTCGCGGGACTTCTGGCGACGACGCCCGACATGCAGGATACCGCCGATGCCTATTACGATGCGCACCGGCTTTTCGACCTGGATGTGCGCTCCACGCTCGGCATGACGGATGCGGATGCGGAGGCCATCGCCGCGCTGGACAGCGTGGAGCAGGTCATGGGTGTCTATTCCCGCGACATCGAAATGGAATTTGAGGGGCAGTCGCGCGTCATCCGCGTCACGGGCGTACCCTTCGACAAGAGAGGCACGGATGAGTTTTTAAACGACTTCATCCTGCTTTCGGGAAGGCTGCCGGAAAACGAAAACGAATGCGTTCTGGTTCCGGTAAGCGGGTACTCCGATTCCGACCACGCGGAGGGCGAGGTCTATACGATATCCGGGGACAACCGCGACCTTGAGGACATTCAGGATGTCTGCCTGTTTGACAGCCTGACCGTCGTCGGCATCGGACGCTCGCCGATGTACATGAGCGTCGAGAGCGAGCCCACTACCGTGGGCACGGGGCGCGTGGCTCTGGTCATGTATGTCCCGATTACGGCATTTGACGCGGATTACTATACGGATCTCTATCTGACGGTGACGGGCGCCGGGGAGCTGTCCGCGTTCTCGGATGCCTATACGCAGGCCGTGGATGCCGCTGCGGACGAGCTTCAGGCTATGGATCCCGAGCGCTCGGCGCTGCGCTATGACGAAATCGTGAGCGAGGCGCAGGAGGCCATCGCGGACGCGGAGGAGGAGCTTCGGGAAAAGACCGCCGAGGCAGAGGAAAAGCTGGCTGACGCAAAGCAGGAGCTGGAAAGCGGCGAACAGGAGCTTGCCGACGCAAAGCGTGAGCTTGCCGACGCGGAAGAGACGCTGGAGGAAAAGAAGACGGAGCTGGAAGACGGTGAGCGTGAGCTTGCCGACGCGAAGGAGGAACTGGAGGAGAAGCTCTCCGATGCGCGGAATGACGCGGAGGAGGAGCTGCGGCAGAAGATCGCGGATGCGCGCGCCGAGGGAGAAAAGAAAATCGAGGACGCGCGGACGCAGGCGCTGGCCGAAATCGAGGACGGACGTGCGCAGCTTGAGGACGCGAGAGCCGAGCTTGCGGCGCAGGAGCCCGAGCTTCTGGACGCCGAGAAGCAGCTTTCTGAGCTTGACGAGGCGGCGGCGAAGGTGACGGATGCCGACCGCGTGAAGCTTTCCGCTGCGAGGCGGGAATACAACGAGTCCGAGGAGCAGCTGGAGACAGCTCAGGCCGAGCTGGACGCGAAGTCCGGGGAGATCAGGGCAGCGCAGGAGCAGGTTGCGGCGGCGCAGGAGGAGATCGACGGGCAGCGCGCGGCGCTGGATGCGGCAAAAGCGCAGCTGGATGCGGCGGAGGCTATGGGCTACCCCGTGAGCGAGGAGCAGCGCGCGGCCGTCACAGCCGGGTACGCAGCGCTTGCGGCGGCGCAGGAGGAACTCGACGAACAGAGTGCGCCTCTCAAGGAGGCGCAGTCGCAGATCAGCGACGCGTATGAGGAAATCCGTCTGGCGCGGGAGACGCTCTGGGAGAAGGGCGCGGAGCTGGAGGAGGCGGAAAATCAGCTCTACCGGCTGGATCGCGCACTGGAGGCCGTCACGCCGGCAGATCGCGAAAAGGTGAGGCAGGCGCGCGCGGACTACAACGCCGCCGCCAATACCATCGCCGAGAAGCAGGCGGAGCTGGAGAAGGCAGAAAGCGAGCTGCCCGAACTCATCCGTGAGCAGTACGATACGCTTGAGCAGAAGCTGGCGGATGCCCGTGCGGAGGGACTGGAGACCATCGAGCGGGAGCTTGCCGACGCGCGCGCGGAGGCAGAGGAGGAGATCGCGGAGGCAGAAGAAGAGCTCGAAGACGGACGCACGAAGCTTGCGGACGCCGGGACCGAGCTTGCGGATGCGAAGACCCGGATCGCGGACGCGGAGAAGGAGCTTGCGGACGGACAGCACAAGTATGACGACGCGCGCACCGAGGCGGACGAAAAGATCGCAGATGCGCGGGCAAAGCTTGATGATGCGAAGGCCGAGGTCGAAGACATCGAGGTGCCGGAGTGGTACATCACGGATCGGAGTGACACGGTGAGCTTTTCGAGCTTTTCCTCGAACTCCGAAAAAATCGGCGCCATTGCACGCGTATTCCCCATTTTCTTCTTCTTTGTTGCGGCGCTGGTCGCGCTGACGACCATGACGCGCATGGTGGAGGAGGAACGCGGGCAGATCGGCACGCTGAAGTCCCTGGGCTACAGCGACCGGCGCATCATGAGCTATTACGTGTGGTACAGCATTGCGGCGAGTCTGACGGGTGCGCTGCTCGGCATGCTGACGGGCTTTCTGACGCTGCCGCGCGTGATCTCCAATGCCTACGGCATGATGTATACGCTGCCGGCGGTGAAATCCGTGATCCGTGCGGAATATGCGCTGCTGATCGCGCCGATTGCGGTGATCTGCACGACGGCGGCGACCTTTGCGGCGTGCCTCGGGCAGCTGTCCGAGCGCCCGGCATCCCTGATGCGTCCCAGAGCGCCGCGCGAGGGACGGCGCATCCTGCTGGAGCGCATTCCCTTCCTGTGGAGGCGCATGAGCTTCACGCAGAAGGTTACGGCGCGCAACATCCTGCGCTACCGCAAGCGCTTCTGGATGACGGTCATCGGCATCTCGGGCTGCACGGCACTGCTGGTCACGGGCTTTGGTCTGCGCGACTCCATCCACGACATCGTGGACGTGCAGTTCGGCGAAATCAACCGGTACAACCTGTCGGTCTACCTTTCTGAGGACTGCTCGGGGCTTGAGGACGAGGCGCTGGAGGCGTATCTGGGGGACGGCACGGCCGTGAATGCGTACACCGCCGTCCACAGCGAGTCCGCAACGCTGGAGCACGGAAAGGATTCCGGCTCCGTGACGCTGTACGTGCCGCAGGAGACGCAGCGCCTTTCGGAATTCATCACGCTGCGCGAGCGCAGGAGCCATGAGAGCATCCCCTTCGGGGAGGACAGCGTCGTCGTGACGGAGAAGCTCTGCGAGACGCTGGGCGTCGGAGTGGGGGATACCGTCACGCTGCGCGATGCTGACGGAAGGAGCGCGGAGGTGACGGTCACGGGCATCACGGAGTGCTATGTCTCGGCGTACTGCTACATCAGCGCGGACACCTACACGCGGGCCTTCGGGCATGCGCCGGAGTACAAGCTGCTGCTGGTGGACGTGCCGGATGACACGGCGGAGGCGCGTGACGCGGCCTCGGCGCGCATCCTGGAGTCGGACAACGTGCTTCTGGTGCAGTTTTCGCAGACCATCCGGGAGAGCTTTTCCAACACCGTGCGCAGCATCGACTACATCGTCATCGTGCTGATCCTCGCGGCGGGAGGGCTGGCGGTCGTCGTGCTGTACAACCTGACGAACATCAACATCTGCGAGCGCGTCCGGGAGCTTGCAACGCTGAAGGTGCTGGGCTTCCGCGAGGGCGAGACGGCGGCGTACATCTACCGCGAGACGGGCATATTAAGTCTGATCGGCACGCTCGCGGGCATGGGGTTTGGCACATGGCTGCACGCCTTCGTGGTCAAATCCGCGGAGGTGGACGCGGTCATGTTCGGACGCGTCATCGCACCGCAGTCCTATCTGTTTGCGGCGCTGGTCACGCTGGCCTTCACGGCGCTGGTGGACGTCTTCATGCTGGGGAAGCTGAAATCCATCAGCATGGTGGAATCCATGAAGGCGATCGAATAAACCATCGGAAGAACAGCAGCTTCGGAGGGAATCCTCCGAAGCTGCTGTTCTTCCTTACGAAGTTTTCCACGGTCTTCGGGGAAAACTTCGTACCTCAAGAAACGCCCGACGCAGGCTTTTTCGCGCTTGCGCGGTTCTTCGCCGGAAGCTGCGTACAGTATCCTTACGAAGTTTTCCTGCTATAGGAAAACTTCGCACCGCAAGAAGTGCCCGACGCAGCCTCATACTTGGCAGAGGGGACGCTCCCCGCGCTCCCCTCTGCA
>CAVGLF010000107.1:0-7091 GCA_963630045.1 Butyricicoccaceae bacterium
ACCTTGACGCACTCATTGCAAAGAACGTGGAGAAGTACGGGAAAATCGAGCCCGGTGAACAGATCTGCGATGCCCCGAAAGCATGAGCCGCGCGCGGGATCGTGACCTTTCCCGCGCACGGCATGTGTGCTGTATCAAGCTGTAATTTTCGAAGGATGCGCGTGCCTTTGTTTACGGCAGCAGCGCCTGCAGCTGCGGGAAGACGCTCAAGGCACGGCGCAGGATGCCGTGCAGCTGCGCGATGGCTACGCCGTAATTGGTCATGGGCACGCCCGCATCGGCGGCACAGCGCATGCGGAAGTCGATCTCCCGGCTTCTGAGCATGCAGCCTCCGCAGTGCAGAATCAGCGCATAGGGTGAAAGATCGTCTGGAAAATCCGCGCCGGAGCTCGTATCGAAGCAGAGACTCTTTCCCGTATAGCCCTGCAGCCATGCGGGCAGCTTGACCGTGCCGATGTCTCCGCACTGGCGGTGATGCGTGCAGCCCTCGCTGATGAGGATGCGGTCGCCCGTGCACAGGGCGCTCATGGCTGCCGCTCCGCGCACGGCTCCCTCAAGGAAGCCCTTGTGCCGCGCCATCAGAATGGAAAAGGACGTCAGCGCGATACTCTCCGGCACGATTTTCGACACCTCGCCGAAGGCCTGGCTGTCCGTGATGACCATGCGGGGCGGCTCCTTCAGCGCACGAAGCGCGGCGGGAAGCTCGGTGTCGCGCGTGACGACCGGGATCGCACCGGCCTCCAGCGCATCGCGGATGACCTGCTGCTGCGGCAGAATGAGCCGTCCCTTGGGCGCGGCCTTGTCGATCGGCACGACGAGCACCACAGCATCCCCCCGCGTCAGCAGATCGCGCACCAGCGGCGGCTCGGCTTCCTGCGGCATGAGCCGGGCGAGGCACTCCCGGAGCTCTGCAATGCCCTCCCCCGTTGCGGCGCTGACGCGCAGCTCGGAGGTGCCGGCCGTGCAGGAGGATGGCGCAAGCTCCGATTTCGTGCGGACGATCAGATACGGCACGCCCCGCGCACGGATTTTTTCCAGCAGCACCCGGTCGCAGTCCGCAGGGCCGCGGTCGGCAGGGATGACCAGAACCGCAATGTCCGCACGGTTCAATACGCGGCGGGTGCGCTCCACTCTGAGCGACCCCAGTGCTCCCTCGTCGTCCGCGCCGGGCGTGTCGATGAGCACGACGGGACCCATGGGCAGAATCTCCATGCTCTTCGTCACGGGATCCGTCGTCGTGCCGGGCGTATCCGAGACGATGCTCACGCGCTGACCTGCAACCGCATTGATGAGGCTCGATTTTCCGGCATTCCGGCACCCGAAGAAGCCGATATGGACGCGCTCGCCGGACGGCGCGGCGTTCATACCTGTGTCATTCTTACTCACGGCAAAGTTTCCTCCTGTTCCGCCGGGATTTTGCATAAACGTCAAAAACGATTGGGCGCTTTACCCCAATACGACCTTTCCCGCTTCGGATACGGGTGCGAAGATGGACTCGATCTGCTCATTCGTGAGCTCCACTCCGAAGACCTCCGCATAATACTCCTGCGCCTTCGCCGTTACGTCAAGATCCGCGAAGAGCTCGGGGTAGACGGTCTTCGCCAGCCAGTACAGCGTGACCGGAACATCCGCGCCGGGCGTATAGCTGCGGTAGAGTCCCAGCGGCATCTTGTAGACGCGTCCGTCCTGCACCGCCTGTATGCCGCTCCAGTCGTCCTCGCCGATGGTGCTTTCGAGAATGTCGGCGGGCTGAGCCTGCGTGAAGTTCGTGACCAGAATGACGCCCGGGTTCCATGCGTAGACCTGCTCGAGATTGACCGCGACGGAATTATCCTGCGCAAGCTCCTGCGCCACGTTCACCGCGCCCACGGATTCGCACCACCACTGGCCGAAGAAGTTCTCGCCCGAGGTCAGAAGATTCGTTTCGGAGTACTGGAACATGACGAAGATGCGCGCGCGCTCCTCCTCGGGAAGCTCCTGTACGCGCTCCTGCACGTAGCTTCTCGCCTCCTCCGACCAGGCACGGACGGCCTCGGCATGGGTTTCCTGCTCGGGGAACATCGTGTCCAGAAGCTCAATCCACTGTGCAAGCGTCTCGATGCAGTCATAGTCCCACTTGTTCACGGAGATGCCCACTGCGGCGAAGCCCGCGGCGCGCAGCGCATCGCCCGTCGCGCTGTCGGAGGCGCTGTAGAAGACGACATCCGGCTCGAGCTTCAAAAGCTCCTCGGTATTCACGGACGAGCCCGAAACGCAGGCCGTCTCGGCATTCAGGATCTCGGGGTACAGCTCGCCCAGAAGCCCGTTCTTCGCCGCCGTCATGCTCGCCTCGGGAATGGCGACGAGCTTCGAAGCGGAATTGAAGAAGACCGTCAGCACCGAAGCCAGCGGGAAGATGCCCGTGATGGCAATGCGCTCGATGCTGCGCGGAAGCGTGACCTCGTACCCGGAGTGATCCGTCACGGTGATCGTGTCGCCCTCCGATGCGGCGGCCGTGCCGAGCCACGAAGGCTCAGGATTTTCGGAAGCTGTGGTCGCGGCGGCGCTCTCGCCTCCCGCACAGCCCGAAAACACGGTCAACATGAGCGCAAGGCTCAGAAATACGGCAAGGAACTTTTTCATGGTTATATCCTTTCTTATCTGCTCTTATTCCGAGAAATTTTGTCCGATGAGATTTTTGATGCCTCTTTTCCAGATGCGTCCGGAAAAGGCATATGAGGGGAGATCGTAAAACTGTGCATTCCGGCACAGCGGACGGTACAGCGGATCCGCAATCACGTGCCGCACTCCTGCGAGCGCCGGGATAAGCTCGTCCTCGTCCGCGGCACGGATATCACCCGAAGCAAGGACGGAGGCGTCCGTCCCTATGGGGCAGAGCACGCGTACCCGCCCGCCGTACTCCGCCGTGACAGCCGAGGCGAGGGAGCCTGCGTATACGCTTTCGCCTATGACGGCGATCTGCGCACCTTCACAGCTCCGTTCGGCGCATGGGCTGCGGCACTCCCCCGTGCGCACGGCATCCTCCAGCGCCGAGAGGAGCTTTTCCGAAAAGCGGCTGCCGATCGGCACGCCCGTCACCCACGGAGTGCCGAAGCGCCGCGCAAGCGTGCGCGCCGCGGGGAGTCCCGTACAGGACACGACCAGATTGACCGCAGCCTCCCCCGCCCGCTCGATGTTTTCAAGGGTATCGCCCATCGCCCACCGGGACGTGACCGTGTACCCCGCATCCTCCAGAAGCTGCGCGATGGCCTCCGCACTGCCCGTGAGTCCGAAATCCAGCGGGGTCAGTCCCAGAATGTTGACGTGTCGGGGCACCGGACGCGCGCCCTCCCGCACGAAGCGCTCCGCGAGAGCGTTGAATGCGCGGCCCGCTCCGTCAATGTAGCTGTGCATCCCGTCCGTTGGAAGACCGAATGCGGGAATTCCCGTGCGCCGCTCGATTTCACGTGCTGCGGCCGGGAAATCCGTCCCGATGAGCATCGGAATCGGCGTTCCGGCCAGTGCGATGAACCGGGGACGAAGCTCCTCTGCCGCCGCTGAAACGTCTCGGATGAGCTTTTCGTCGTCGCCCATGACGGCCTCCGTCTCGCTCAGTGCGGAGATGAAGACGAGGCTGTCCGTGTCGTACCAGCGCGGCTCGTCGTGGGTGTTGTAGGTGGAATTGCAGCCGGATGCATCGTGCATGACGGTCATTCCGCCAAGCTCGAAGAGTGCGGAGCAGACCCCGGAGACATCCGCGGCATAGGTGGAAATAAAGCTCGCCGTCTGTTTCATATGCAGCAGCCTCCCGAGCTCCAGCCCTTGATCTGAATGACGGAGCGTGTGTCCTTGGGCTCACGGTATGCCTCACGGCAAAGCCCGGCCAGACGCACCGCTCCGTGCCAGCCGTACAGTCCGCCGCCTCCGACGAGATTCACGAAATGCGCAGTCCCCGCAAAGTAGGCGGCCTTCTGCCCGATGGCCAGGACATCCGCGTCCTCTCTCGGGCGCACGCGCATTCCGGGCGAGACCGTCGGGCAGAGAAGCAGCTCCGGCGCGGACGCGCGAAGGGCTTCGAAGTCCCGCTTTTCCGCAGCGGAAATCGTGTCCAGGTAGACTCTTCTGACGGCAAACCCCGCCTCCAGAAGCCTTCGTGCCAGTCCCAGAGGCCGCGGATGCGCCGTATAGTCAAGCTCAATCGGCGTATCGCCGATCTCCGCAAGCGCCTCCGCCAGTGCCGCTCGGGCAGAGGCACGGTTTTTCGTCCGGTCTTCGTGCCGAAGCCCAAGCGTCTCCTCCAGCAGGCGCAGGCCTTCCTCCGTCTCCTCGTCGCCCCAGCAGGCCGGCAGGCTCAGATGCCGCCCGCCGAGTCTGCGCGCAAGCGCATCTCCCCCCGCCTGCGCGGACGGACAGGTTGTAATGTAGAGGGACGCTGCGGCCATTTCCTGGTACTCTTCATAACTGGAAAGCCGCGTGATGTCGAGCACGCGCACACCGGCGCGCCGGAGTACGTCATAGAGCTCCGAATCCTCATCCGTCAGGAAATCGTTTCCGAGAATGTCCGCCGTATGCGCATCCCGGGGACGGGGGTTCAGCAGACTGTACAGCTGCATGCGCATATGCTCGTCCGGCGTGACGGCGGTTTTGCGCATGATGGGATCCATGTAGCAGTCCGTGAACGCGATGTCCGGATGCCTGCGCCGAAGCTCCGCAAAAACGCGGCCAAGGTCGCAGCTCATGAAGTGATGGATGCAGCTCGTGTACACAAGCACCGCCGGAGGCTTTTTCGGGAGCTTTCCCAGAATGTCGTCCACTCCGTCCAGTATGAGCTCCTCCATGTCGCCGCGGAGGACGTTGTTTTCGCGTACCTCTATGGTTGAAAAGCGGTCCTGAGCCCCCATCTCGGCGGCAGTCAGCACCACGCCGCGCAGGCACCCCGCGGCGCACACGAAGATCTGGTGCGCCTGGGGAATCAGCATTCCCGTATGCACGATGTTCCAGACTCCTCTGGCGGGCGCGGCGTACTCCAGCCCTCCCGCAAAGGGCGCGGGAAAGTGCGCGTCGCCGATTTTTACGGACATCGGGTCATGACGCCCGTCCATTCTTATGAGCAAGCGCTCTCCCCCTTCCGCGCGGCTTCCAGAATGCGCTGCGCGAGACTGCGGTACTCCCCCGCCATCCCGCTTTCGGGAAAAGCCTCCACGACGGTTTTCCCCAGCTCCTCCGCCTCCTGGACAATCGCGCTGCGGGGAAGCGCGCCCGTAAGCTCTGTCGACAGATCCGCGCAGAGCTCCGCTACCTTTTCGTCCTCGAGCTTTACGTTGCGGCGGTTCAGAATGATGCCGCCCAGACGCGCATAACCGCGGCTTTTGAAGTTTTCCACGGCAAGCGCGATGTTCGCCGCCGCATGCAGCGACATGTTCTCGCCCGAGGTCACAACGAAGACGCTCTGCGCATACCCCTCGCGCATCGGAACGGAGAAGCCTCCGCAGACGACATCCCCCAGCACATCATAGATCACGACATCCGGGCGGTAGAGCTCATACGCTCCCCGGTCGCGCAGTGCCTCCAGCGCCGAGGTGATGGCCCGTCCGGCGCATCCGAGTCCGGGAGGAGGCCCTCCGGCCTCCATGCACAGCACACCCGCGTATCCGCGCGTCAGGAGTGCGTCCAGCGGGTAATCCTTTCCCCGCTCGCGCAGAAGCTCCATCGCCGTCGGACGGCGGACGCCGCCCGTGAGCGCCGCCGTCGAGTCCGCCTTCGGATCGCAGCCGATCTGCAGCACCGTGAGCCCGGACTCCGCCAGAGCCGCCGAGACATTCGAGGCAACGGTGGATTTTCCGATGCCGCCCTTGCCGTACAATGCAAACTGAATCATGGCTTTCTCCTCTCAAAGTCCCCGCGCGTCACGCGCAGCTCATAGCCGATCTGTGCAAGATGGCCTGCAAGAATATTGAGGCTCTCCGCCGCATCGTCGCCCGATATGGACTTGTTGTCATAGAGCATGTAGTCCTTTCTGCGTTCCCGCGGCGTCAGATTCGGCATGATGACGTTTGCACCGGCCAGAATGCCGCTTTGACGTCCGTCCTGTGCCGCCGTGCCCAGAGCGGTTGTCGCGGGCAGCAGCACATCCGGCAGCATGATGCGGCAGAGGCTCAGCGCAAAGAGCGTCAGCGGAACGCTTCCCGGCGCCATGCCGGCATAGGGCGTGCCGTGATGCGGCAGGAAGGGACCCGTCCCGATCATCTCCGGCTCAAGCTCCCGCATGAAGAGCATATCGTCCGCCAGCGACTCCGCCGTCTGCCCGGGAGGGCCGATCATCATGCCGCAGCCCGTCTGGTAGCCGATCTCCTTTAAGTCACGCAGACAGCGCATCCGGTTGTCGAAGCTCATCCCGGCGGGATGGAGGCTTTCGTACAGCGCCCGGTTTGCCGTCTCATGGCGCAGCAGGTAGCGGCTGGCTCCCGCACGGAAGAGCCGCTCGTATGCCTCCCGGGAGAGCTCTCCCACGGAGAGCGTGACGGCGCAGTCGGGAAACCGCGCATGGATGGACGAGACAATCTCCTCCAGCCGCTCGGTCGTGAAGTACGGATCCTCGCCTCCCTGCAGGACGAAGGTACGGAAGCCCGCCCCGTATCCGGCATCGCAGCAGGAAAGGATCGTATCCGGCGTCAGCCTGTAGCGCACAGCTCCCGCATTGCCCGCGCGGATGCCGCAGTAGCGGCAGTTGCTGCGGCAGATATTCGTAAATTCGATGATTCCGCGGAAGTAGATCCCGTTTCCGAAGCGCTCCCGCGCAATCTCCCGGGCAAGCTGTGCCGCGTATCCGCGCAGCTCGTCCGTATACCCCGAAAACAGAGCCGTCCATTCCGCCCGGTTCAAATGCTTTTCGCGATTCAGACGGTCAATCAGCTCTTTCATACTCTTTCCTCCGATACGACGGAAACCGGCACGATATCCGGGATGCCCTCCGCGATCTCGCCGATGACGGCACGGACGCCGAAGGCCTCCTCAATGCGCTCCTGCGTGATGATTTCATGCGAGGCTCCGAAGGCCGTGTGTCCGTCCCGCCCAAGCAGGAGCGCCTTATGCGCGCAGCGCAGCGCATGCGC
>CAVGLF010000108.1:0-7054 GCA_963630045.1 Butyricicoccaceae bacterium
GATGCGTTCATCCCGAGGATGCATCGGCGCTTATACGGGATCTGTCGCTTGAACACTTAAGGGAGGTCTTTCGCGACAGGGACGAGCTCACCGGCAGCTTCCGCATCGTGACGGACGGCGTGGTGCATCACCTGCGCTATTCCTTCTTCAAGCTTCGGAACCTGAACTCCGTCGTGGCGGGATTTCAGAACATCGATGATGTCATAGCCCGGCACACGGAGGAGGAGGAGCGCCGGCGCGCGCAGGAGCAGGCCTATCAGGAAAAGCTCCGCGCCGCGGCGGAGGCGGCAGAGCACGCCAACAAATCGAAGACCGAGTTCCTTCTGCGCATGAGCCACGACATCCGCACGCCCTTAAACGGCATCATCGGCATGGTCGATATCGCGGAGCACTACGATAACGACCCCGAAAAGCAGCGCGAGTGCCGCGCCAAGGTGCGCGAGTCCTCCAGAATCCTGATGGAGCTTGTCAACGAGGTGCTCGACATGAGCAAGCTCGAGTCCGGCGAGGTTTCGCTGGAGCATGTGCCCTTTGACCTGAGGCTGATCTCGCGCGAGTCCTTCACCGTCATCGAGGAGCAGGCCGCGGAGCGCGGCATCGAGGTCACGGAGGAATGTACCGCAGAGCATACGAGGCTGATCGGAAGCCCGATGCACTACAGACGCATCCTCATGAACATTCTGGGCAACTCCATCAAATATAACCGTCCGCACGGAAAGGTGCATATCTCCTGCCGCGAGCTGTCCTTTGACGGGAAGACGGTCATGCTCGAGACACAGGTGCGCGATACCGGCATCGGCATGAGCGAGGAATTCCGGCATCACATCTTCGAGCCCTTCCAGCAGGAGAATGCCGCGGTGCGCACCAAATACGGCGGCTCGGGGCTCGGCATGTCCATCGCGAAGACGCTGACGGACAAGATGGGCGGCACAATCGAATGCGAAAGCGAAAAGGGAGTCGGAACGACCTTTACCGTGCGCATTCCCTTCGAGACGGATACCTCCGCACCCGCCGGAGCGGACGGCCAGGCCGTGCCGGAGCGGCCCTCCATCGCCGGAGCGACGCTGCTTTTGGCAGAGGACAACGAGCTGAACATGGAAATTGCGCAGTTCATCCTGACGCAGGCCGGAGCGACGGTCATCGAAGCCTCGAACGGTACGGAAGCCTGCGCGGCGTTTGCCGCGTCCGAGCCCGGCGCGATCTCCGCGATCCTCATGGATCTGATGATGCCCGAGATGGACGGCTACGAGGCCACCCGCCGCATCCGTGCGATGGATCGCCCCGACGCCGCAGCCATTCCCATCATCGCCATGACGGCCAACGCATTTGCCGAGGATCGCATCGCAACGAAAAACGCGGGCATGAATGCGCATATCTCAAAGCCGCTGGACTCCGAGACCGTGATCCGCATCATCGCGGAGCAGATTCAGGCAAACCGGCCGCTCTGGACAGGCCGTCCGGTAAAATAAGGGCTTATTTTATGCGGAGGAATAAAACCCGCTGCCCTTCCCCCCTGGGGAAGAGAGAAAAAAAGCAGCAAAGGGGGACAGTGGGTTTTGTGCCCGCAGTGGGGTGGAGAGAGGGGACAAAGCCCCCCGTCAGGGCCGCGGAATGCGGTTTTTAAAAAACAATCGGAAACCTTACATCAGGAAAAGGAGCTGTTCTGCTTTTGAATCAGATCAATCTTTCGGCATTTGCCGCATCGAACGACACGGAGCGCCTGGGCGCCGCCATGGCATACCTGCGGGAGCATCCGGGGACGGAGCTCATCATCCCGCCCGGAGTCTATGAGATCACGACGCCTCTGGCGAGAGAGGCCATGGAGAACGTCATGACCGGTGTCTGGGGAAGAAGCCCGCAGAAGGTCATGTTCAGACCCGAGTACCGCTATTCGCGCGGCGTCTCCCTGGACGGACAGCACGGCAGCGTGATTTCCGCCTACGGAGCGACGTTTATGGTCAACGGTTTTATGGAACCCCTGTCCATCATCAACTGCTCCGATGTGGAGGTGCGCGGACTGACCATCGACCATAAGAGAAAGCCCTTCAGCCGCGGACGGTTCACACAGCTCGGCGCGCCGGACGAAAACGGCCTCCGCGATGCGGTCATCGTTCTGGACGACGACTGCCCGATCTGCGAGGGCACGCCGGTGCGTCTGCGCGCCCTCATCTACGATGCGGAGGCGGGACGCGATCTGCTGACGGTCGGCATGCCGGAGTGCCGCTACGAGGACAGCCATCACCTGCGGGTGAAGCTCTCCGAAGCGGCGGACATGAGGGAGGGAACGCTGTACTATACGGTGCATACCTACCACAGCCGTCCGGCCATCCTCATTGAAAATGCGAAAAACGTCCGTCTGACGGACGTGACGATTCACAGCCAGCCCGGCATGGGCGTCGTCGGCAACCGCAGCGAGGACATCGTCATGACGAGACTCGCCGTCGTGCCCGCAGAGGGGTACCATATGTCCACGAACACCGATGCGACGCATTTTACGTCCATCCGCGGACTCCTGCGCTTCGAGGACTGCGTCTTCGACGGGCAGGGCGACGATTTCACGAACGTACACGGCTACTATCAGGCCGTTATGAGCCGCGAAGGGGAGAAAACCTACTGCATCCAGGAAAAAACGCCGGACGGAACGCATGCCTGCACGCTGGACTATCCCGACGTCGGCGATACGCTGGAGCTTGTGCGCCGCACGACGCTGGAGGTCGTGGGGACCTATACCGTAGAGGACTGCGTACCCATGCCTGAGGAATGGATGTGCCGCGTCACGCTGTCCGAGGCTCTGCCGGAGGACACGGAGGGACTTGTCCTGGCGGACATCACGCGTCTTCCGAGACTGGAGTGCGTCGGCTGCCGCGCATCGCATCACTTCGCCCGCAGCATCCTCACCAAGACGCGCAGCACGCTGGTGGAGGGCTGCACCTTCACCGATGTGCAGGGTCCCGCCGTCGTAGCCTCCGCCGAGGCCACCTGGTCGGAGGGCGTCAGTCCCGAAAACGTCATCGTCCGCGGCAACCGCGTGACGAACTGCGCGGCCGGCTGGGGCGAGGCTGCCGGCGTCGTGGTCATGACCTCCTCCGAGGATCACTCCGCGCGCAACATCCGCAACGTCGTGATCGAAAACAACATCATCACCGCTCCGAACTGCGAGCACGGCATCTACGTCTCCGGCGTCGACGGACTCCGCATCCGGGATAACGTCATCGTCTGCCGCGGCGAGCCGATCGTCGTGGAAAACTGCGGAAACATCGAGTAAAGCGCTCCCCCCCGAATAAAAAAGCGTCTCCCCCGGGGAGACCCCCGCGGGAGATGCGGTACAGGATTACGGGAAACGGGATTATGTAATCCGCAGCCCTTCCGGGGCCCCCGTGCCGCCAATAATAAAGACGTCTCTCCCCCCCGAGGGGGGAGGGGGGAAAAGGAGCCGGCAGAATAAAGCATCCGGCATGAGAACCTCGAAAAAAAGGGTTCTCATGCCGGATGCTTTGCCGTTTTGATGAGATGGTTTTTGGCGGGGGGAGCTTTTCTTTTACAGGAGATGATTCATGCGCCAGAGGATGGCTGCAAGCTCCGCACGGGAGATGCTGTCCCCGGGCTTGAAGCAGAGCGTGCCCGAGACATTCTCGCCCGTGATGATGCCCTTGGAGTAGAGGGCGATGGCGAAGCCGTCGGCGGTGTCCGAGAAGGGGGAGGAATCAAAGGAGTACTCCAGTCCCACGCACTGCGCCGCGACCTGCACGATGAGCAGGCGGGAGGCCGGGCCGTCGAGATCTGCGACATCCGCGGCGGACATCATGCCCTCCATGACGGCGAAGGCGGCATAGCCGCTGGCCCAGTGGCTGTTCACGGGCTCCTGCTCGCCGAAGCCCGCCGCCATCAGAATGAGCTTCAGCGCCGCTCCGAGGGTGATGTCGGCCTCCGGACGGAAGCTCCCGTCGGGGAAGCCTGCAATCACGCCGCGCGCGGCAAGCTCGGTCACATACGAATAGTACCACGCATTGGAGCGCACATCGGGAAAGCTCACGGCCTTCGCGCTGCTGCCCTGCGAGCTGTCGGTCGAGGTGGAGGTATCGGTTGAGGTGGAGGTATCGGTTGAGGTGGAGGTATCGGTCGAGGTGGAGGTATCGGTTGAGGTGGGTGTCTTCGCGGTATCGGCCGTGTCGGTCGTCTTCGGGGTATCGGTCGTCACGGACGCCGCAGACGAGCCCTGTGCCGCGCTGCCCCAGACGGCGGTGACGGAGAGGTTTTCCCGGGCGATGTCCGTCGTCTTCAGAACGGTGCCGTCCTTCGTCTTCCAGCCGGTCAGGGAGTATCCGGATTTTTCGGCGGCCGGCAGTACGCCGTAGGGCTCGCCCTTGACATAGAAGGCAACGTCGGAGTCGACCGAGCCCCCGTTTTCCTTCAGGGAAAGGTAGGTGTAGTCGCTCACGCGGGAACCCGAGTAATCGCCGTACAGGAAGATGCAGGCCTCCTCGATGCGGCGCTTCGCCAGACCGCTGCTGACGGAGGAGCCGATGTGGCAGTATACGCCGAAGAGATTGACGACCTCGATGTCGGAATAGCCGGAGATGCCCTCCTTCAGGGCGCGGGCCAGCGAGGAGTCGCGGGTCATCCACTTGTTGCCGAGGTTATAGGTGAAGCACGCCAGCGCGTCAAACTGGTTCTGCGTGAGCGTGATGCCGTTTTTCTCGGCGAAGGAGTTGATCAGATCCGCGCAGAGATTGATCATGGAACGCAGCAGGGACTCGGCCTTGGCCTCCGAGATGCCGTCGGGATACTCATAGCGGCCGCAGCTGGAGCCGTAGCCGATGTACCATCCGGTTCCGTCATTGATGGCGTAGCGGCTGAAGCCTTCATAGCGCTTGACAACGTCGACCAGCGCGTCGCTGACCGTGAACTTTACGGACGCGGCGCGGGATACGGGCACAAGGGACATGAGCAGGGCAATCGCGCAGAACAGCGTAACTGCGCGCCGCACGGGCTTTTGCAGCATGGAAAAACCTCCCATGAAGTGTTTTTTTTGATGTGAAGGGGGAAAGCCTCCGCAGGCCTGAAAGAGGGGGGGCGGCGCTTCCCCGTTCGAGGGTCTTTGGCAACTTTGCACAAAATCCGGGATGGGGCGCATCCTTGAGCGGAGCCTTTGAGACAGGCACTTTCCGCACCCCGCAGCGCCGGATTTTTCAAGAAAATCACATACACGATAAACCTTTCCCGTAAAAAAGTCAAGAAGAAGAAACGCCGGTTTACATTCTGTTCATAAATTTTGCACTTTTACCCTACGAAAAAACGTGAATCTCCGGGAAAGGATCGGATTATGTAAATGCAGTCCGCAGGGGTCCGACGGGACATGAGGGGGGCACGGATGCGGCAGACGAGAGAGAAAAAGTACACGGCTGCCCTTGATTTTTCCGCGATGTATGATATAATTAGAAAGATAAATTGAATCCTCATGGGAGCGGCAATATGGGTAAAATAATCGCGGTAGCCAATCAGAAGGGCGGCGTCGGCAAGACGACGACGGCGATCAATCTCGCGGCGGCTCTGGCTGCGCACGGAAAGCGCACGCTGCTGTGCGACTTCGATCCGCAGTCCAACGCCTCGTCCGGACTCGGCGTACTGCGTGACAACAGGAGAAAAAGCGTATACGAAGGCATCATCGGCTCGGCGGAGCTTTCGGAGCTGATCGTTTCTACCGAGTACTGCGATGTGCTGCCGTCCTCCATCGCGCTGGCCGGTGCGGAGCTGGAGCTGGGCGACCAGCCGCAAAGGGAGTTTCGCTTGAAGAATCTGCTGCGGGATTCGGGATATGACTTCATCGTCATCGACTGCCCGCCCTCCGTGAGCCTTCTGACGATCAACGCTCTGGTTGCGGCGGATTCCGTGCTGATTCCGCTGCAATGCGAGTATTACGCGCTGGAGGGACTGTCCGGCATGGTGGAGACGCTGCGCGCGATCCGCCGCACGCTGAACCCGTCGCTTGAGGTGGAGGGACTCCTTCTCACGATGTACGACGGACGGACGAATCTTTCGTCCCAGGTGGCGCAGGAGATCCGTTCGCACTTTCCGCAGCAGGTCTGCCCCGTGGTCATTCCGCGTAATGTGCGTCTGTCGGAGGCTCCGAGCCACGGCATGCCGGTTACGGCCTACGACCGCAGCTCCAAGGGTGCGAAGTGCTATATGGAGCTTGCACGCGTGACCATCGAGAAGGCGAATCCGCAATCAGAAAGCAATAGGGAGAAGTAAGCGATATGGCAAAAGGTTTGGGACGGGGACTCGGCGCGCTTCTGGGCAGCGATGTTCAGGAGGCCGCACAGGAGAGCCTTGTTCATACGCTGCGCGTCAGCGATATCGAGCCGAATCCGAATCAGCCCCGCCGCGATTTCGATGAGGAGTCGCTGCAGGCACTGGCGGATTCCATCCGGGATAACGGACTGCTGCAGCCCCTGCTGGTGCGGCGCACGGCGCACGGCTTCCAGATCATCGCGGGCGAGCGCCGCTGGAGAGCGGCCCGGCGCGCGGGACTGCTGGAGCTGCCGGCCATCATCATGGAGGCCGACGACCGCCGCATGACGGAGCTGGCTCTCATCGAAAACCTCCAGAGAGAGGATCTGAATCCTCTGGAGGAGGCGGAGAGCTACCGGATGCTGACCCAGGAATTCGGACTGTCGCAGGCGGAGGCCGCTCAGAGGGTGGGAAAGTCCCGCCCGGCGGTGGCGAATGCCATCCGTCTTCTGACGCTGCCGGACGAGATTCAGGCGCTTGTGCGCGAGGGAACGCTTTCGGCGGGACATGCGCGTGCGCTGCTTGCGCTGGAGGATCCGGCGATGCAGACGGAGCTTGCGCACCGCGCCGCGGAGAACGGGCTCAGCGTACGCCAGACGGAAAAGCTGGCGGCGGCGTGGAAGGCTGCGGCCGAGGCCGAGGCGCAGCAGCCCGAGGAGCAGCCCGAGAGCGGCGTGGATCACCTGAGCGAAACGCGCGAGCGGCTGTCCGGCGCTCTGGGGCGCCGGGTGACCTTCCGAACGGGGAAGGGACGGGGCTCCGT
>CAVGLF010000109.1:0-6928 GCA_963630045.1 Butyricicoccaceae bacterium
GTAGCGGGAAGGCTTTTAGGGTCGGGGGTGTACCCCCCCCTTTTTGCGGGTGTCACCTTTCCCCTGCGGCAGGCGTAAAAACAGCCCGTTTTCGTGCTGTTGGTGCACAAAAACGGGCTGCTTACTTGTTATTTCGCCTGGCTTATTCCGCAGTCTGCGGGGTGATGCCCTGGAAGAGGGAGTCGTCCAGCGTGGCGGAGGAGATCTCGCCGGCCTTCAGAAGGTATTCCTTCGCGGCGTCCAGTCCGACGATGCCGGTATCGACGAGTCCCAGCGTATCCTTTTCGGGCTTATTGTAGCCGCAGACGACAACCTTGTAGGTGCGGCTCTCGTCGATGGGCTGTCCGTCCGCCGTCAGAAGGACGTAGGGATAGTGGTAGCCCGTAGCGCGGGTATCGGCACCGCCGTTGAACATCTCAAGCACGGTGCTGCCGGGGATGTCCAGCGTCAGCAGCGTGTCATACCAGCCCGTGGGCAGGAAGATCGTGATATACTCCTCCGTCATGGCGCCGGGCAGGATATGACCGTTCGCGCCGTAGCTGTTCTCCATCAGAGCGTGAATCTCGCTGTTGTAGACGTTATAGGAGATCAGCGCGGCATCCGCGCCCGTCGCCTCCATGAACATCTGGCCGGAGAGCCGTGCGGCCTGAATCGTATCAAGCTCCTCGGTGCACTCGGCATAGACCTTGACACCCTGCTCCTGCACGGTGCGCTTGGCGTCATCGAGAATGGCAAGGCTTTCCTCGCCTGTAATCGTGCCGTCGATCCAGCTCACAACCGCCTCACCGAAGGTAACAAGATAGCTGTCCCATCCGGTGTAGACCTGGTTCATCGAGTATCCGCGGCTGACCTGTACGACAGCTTCGGCATACGGAGAATCCTCGCTGATCTCGAAATCAATGATGGAGCACATATTCGTGGAAGCATCACCGTTGATGGCGAAGTAGCCCTCATTCGTGGAAAGCACCTCAAGGAAGTGAAGCGCGTCCTCGAGCTTCTGCTCATTGCCCGGTTCCTCCAGCTCACGGCTGAGTCCGTAGAGGCGGGTCGGGCTCGTGACGTACGTATTATTGGTGCCGTCCTCGGAAAAATACGGAAGCAGGCAGTACTGGTCACCCGTTCCGTCATCGTTCTGCGTAAATCTCTTGACCGTACCGATCAAGAACGCCGTGTTGCCCTCTGCAAATTCATTCATGACAGCGGTGTACTCAACGCTTGTTTCGTCATGAAGGATCATGCCGCAGTCAATCCACTCCTGGAAGTAATCGAGGCACTCAGCAAGATCCTCATTGCCCGAGGCAAAGGTGTCGCTTTCCACATCGGTGAAATCGTTGCGCCACTCACGGCCGGGGCGCGAGTTCATGAACATGGTGGAGGTCACATTGAAGAAATACTGGAAGGCCGAGCCGGGCAGATCCAGCAGGCAGGTCGAGGTCTTGATGCCCTTTGCCTGCAGTGCGGGAATCGTCTCGTCACGAAGCTGGGCAAAGCTCGTCGGAATTTCAATGCCCGCGCGCTCAAACAGGGACTTGTTGCACAGAATACCCGTGATGCTGAAATCAAAGGGCAGCAGATAGACGCCGCTGTCCACGGTATACTCATCAAGACGCGCAGCGGAGTAACGCTCCGACACGGCATAATGGCTCAGATCCAAAAGATACGTCTTCTGCAGCTCGCCGTCCCATGCCTGCGTGGTGGAGTAGACATCCGGGATGATACCGGTCTCGAGCTGCTGCTTCACGTATGCCGACATGTTGCGTCCGCGATACGGCAGAATCTCCACGACAATCTCCGGATACTTTTCAGCGACAAGCTCCAGAAGGCTCCTGTAGTCGCGCTGGGCATCCATCAGGGTGATGGGCTCGTGCTCCGTTATATTGCCGTCGACTGCGGTCGTCGCGGCCTCGGTCTGGGACGCCGCAGTCTCAGCTGCGGTGGTCTCGGCCGCGGGAGCTTCAGTCTCTTTGGCAGTCTCGGCCGCCTTGGTCGTTTCGGCTGCCGCCGCGGTGGTTCCGGCTGCCGTGGTCTGGGTCTGCGTGTTGGTCTGGCTGCAGCCGCACAGCGCTGCGGCGAGGCAGAGTGCTGCCAGAATCAGTGCCCAAAATCGTCTCTTTCGCATGTTATCGTCCTTTCTGTCCCATATACCGCCCGATTTGGTACAAAAAGAGAATGCAGTCTCTCTCCGATTCCGAGGGGATGCATTCCGCTTTTCGTGCCCTGTGCCGGGCTCCTATGCTTCCTTATTGTAGAGTATACCATATGTTCCGCCGAATTACAAGAGGGATTTTGTCTAATCTTTCTTATTATCGGCCATATGTAAACAGGAATATCCAATGATGTGCCCTGGAATTTTCTTTTGGGAAAGCCCCGGGCGGGTTCGGTGCTTTCTCTTTCAGGCATCCTCCGGGTCGTCTTCCTGCGGAACGCGCGCCGTGGGGACAAGCCGGGATGCGGGATCCGTATGGACGCGCTGATCATCGAAGAAGATGTTGGCTCCGAAGGCGCTCAGGATCTCCGCCTTCCGGATGCCGCCGAGAAAGAACGCCTCGTCGATGCGCACATCCCACGCGCGAAGCGTCCGGATGACACGCTCGTGCGCGGGAGCGTTGCGCGCCGTAACCAGCGCCGTGCGAATGGGCGAGCATTCCTTGGGGAAGGCCTGCTGAATCATGGAAATCGTTTTGAGGAGCTTCGCAAAGGGCCCTTCAGGCAGGAGCTTCTGCGCGTTCTCGCGTTCGTGGACGGCAAAGGCCTCGAGCCCGTCATTCTGGAAGATGCGCTCGGATTCCCCGGAGAAAATGACGGCGTCTCCGTCGAAGGCTATGCGGATCTGCCCCGGCGTTCCCTCGGGCGTAACAAGTCCCTCGTTCGAGCAGATCAGTCCCGCCGCAACGCCTGCCGCGATTGCCTCGCGGACGGAGGCTTCATTCGCGGACAGGAAGAGATCCGTGCAGAAGGCCGGAAGATATCGCACAATGGATGCGCCTCCCACAAGCGCCGCGCGCGTGACATCCAGCCCGTAGTGCTCCAGCGAGTTGAAGATGCGCAGACTCGTGTCGGCACTGTTGCGCGACATGATGAGCACCTCGACCATGTGATGCTCGGGCGTATTGAGCTGCAGCAGGGCGCGCACCAGCGGGAAGGCCGTCCCGGGTCCCAGGACATCTGCCTCGTGCTCGATCATATACGCCCGGTAGGCCTCCAGCCCCTGTTCCTCAAAGATTCGGTTTTCCTCTTCAAGATCAAACAGTGCGCGGGAGGAAATCCCCACAACGAGCTTATCGTCAAGATTCAGCGGCATCCAACGCTACCTCCCTTATTTTTGCTTTTTTCAAAAAAGGGCAGCATGGAGAGTGCCGGTGCACTCTCCCCCGCCCTTATTTTTCCTCACTGCAGCATTTATGGAAAAACCGCATCTCGGGACATGCACGGGATGCGGTTTCCTGTTTAATTTACGGGATTATAGTCTCAGAACAGCGTGCAGCCCATGGCCTTGAACTGACGTGCCATTTCAAGCAGCTTTTCCTCCGTCACGCGAAAGTGCGCGGACAGGCAGGTCAGGCAGAGGAACTCGGAAGCG
The DNA here is from genome assembly GCA_963630045.1 of Butyricicoccaceae bacterium. Classification (GTDB taxonomy): domain Bacteria; phylum Bacillota; class Clostridia; order Oscillospirales; family QAMX01; genus JAAZKA01. The sequence goes on from CAVGLF010000109.1 coordinate 3,581, forward strand.
CCCCGGTTGATGAGTTTTCGCGTCAGGGCCATCTCCACGGGCTCAAGCGCACGTCCGCAATTTTTGCAGGTCACTCACGCACGACCTTCGTGCGGAAGATCTTGCAGCCGTGATGCACAACCGGGATATTGATGTAATCGGTGAAGCGGCCGATGCACTCGCCGTTCTCGATATCCGTAAGCTCGAAGGCGCAGCCGGAGTTTGTCGTGAGACCCGCTTCCGTCGGGAACATCGGTACATAGCCGTCATCATCGGCGAGGTTGAAGAAGCCCAGCGCATACTCGTTGTTCGAAAGATGCTTGCAGAGGACGATCTTGTCCTTTTTCCACGGATGCGTGTTGACGACGAAGGGCGGACGCGCTTCCTCGTCCTGATCGATGCGCAGAAGCTCGGGGTCACGCAGAAGCTTCAGCGTGGCATCGGAGATGCTGCGGACGTCGCAGCCGATCATCAGAGGCGCGGAGTACATGCACCAGATGGCGAAGTGCGTACGGTAGTCCGTATCGGTGCAGCCGCCGTTCGCGACATTGCCCTTGCCGTACATACCGCAGACCAGCATATCAATGTCGTTGTAGCAGCCGGGCGCACTGGTGCCGAGCTTCTCAATCTGGGACAGCGAGATGTTCGTGAAGGAATTGAAGTTATCGTTGATATCGCCGGTGGTGCGGTACATATGCGCACCCGCGGAGCGGATCCAGCTCCAGACGTCGTCCGAGCCCCAGTTGCACGCGGAGAAGAGAATCTCGCGTCCGGAGGCCTTAAGCGCCATACCCATGCGGTAATACAGCTTCTTGCCATCGGCACCCGCAGGCTTGAAGCAGAAGTCGTACTTCAGGAAGTCGCAGCCGTACTCGGCGAAGGTGCGGGCATCCAGATACTCATGATCGAAGCTGCCGGGGTAGTCCGCGCAGGTGCGCACGCCGGCGCAGGAGTATATGCCGAACTTCAGCCCCTTGGAGTGGACATAATCGGAGACGGCCTTCATGCCGTTCGGGAACTTTTCGGGATCCGGGACGATCTTGTGCGTCTCGGGATCGCGCTCGCGCTTGGACCAGCAGTCATCGATGACCAGGTACTCATACCCTGCATCGCGCAGACCCGTTTCGACCATCGCATCCGCCGTTTCGCGGATCATCTGATCATTGATGTTTTCACCGAAGGTGTTCCAGGTGTTAAAGCCCATGGGGGGACGGGAAGCAAGCATTGTCGTAATCCTCCTGATTATGAATATGTAAGTTGTTCGGTATCCGCTGATGTAGAGGGCATCGGAAAGCCCCGGGGGTTACTTTGCCACAACCTTTGCCAGATAGATCTTGCAGCCGTGCTTCGGAACGTCCACCTGGAAGTAATCCTTCACACGGATGATCTCCTGCGTTTCAATGTCGCGCATCTGGAAGACATAGCCCGAATTGGTCGTAAGGCCGGACTCCGTCGGGAACAGCGGCACATAGCCGTCGTCGTCGTTGAGGTTGAAAAAGCCAAGAGCGTACTCGTTGTTCGAAAGGTGCTTGCAGAGAACGAAGCGCTCCCGTCTGCCCGGATGGCGGTTCACGATGAAGGGCGGACGCGCCTCCTCGTCCTGATTGATGCGCAGAAGATCGGGATTCGTGAGGAGCTTCTTCGTCGCATCATTCATGCTCCGGATGTCGCAGCCGATCATCAGGGGCGCGGAGAACATGCACCACAGCGCGAAGTGCGTGCGGTAGTCGGTGTCATCGCAGCCGCCGATGGCGACATTGCCCTTGCCGTACATGCCGCAGATGAGCATATCCACGTCGTTGTAGCAGCCCGGCGCACTGTAGCCCAGCTTGTCGATCTGGGAGAGTGCAATCTCCTTGAAGGAGTTGAAGTTGTCGCCGATGTCACCGGTGGAGCGGTACATATGCGCACCCGCGGAGCGGATCCAGCTCCAGACATCGTCCGAGCCCCAGTTGCACGCGGAAAACAGGATCTCGCGGCCCGTCGTCTTCAGCGCCATGCCCATGCGGTAATACATTCTGGGGCCGTCAGCCGTGACGGGCTTGTCACAGAAATCGTATTTCAGGAAGTCGCATCCGTACTCCGCAAAGGTGTGGGCATCCAGGAATTCATGGTCGAAGCTGCCGGGATATCCGGCGCAGGTACGCACTCCCGCGCAGGAGTACATGCCGAACTTCAGCCCCTTCGCATGAACATAATCGGACAGGGACTTCATGCCGTACGGGAACTTCACGGGATCGGGAACGATTTTGTCCGTATCGGGATCGCGGTCACGCTTGGCCCAGCAGTCATCGATGACGAGGTACTCATATCCCGCATCGCGGAGTCCCGTATCGACCATCGCATCCGCCGTCTCGCGAAGCATCTGATCGCTGATGTTCTCGCCGAAGGTATTCCAGGTATTAAACCCCATGGGGGGACGGGAAGCAAGCATTCGTATAAAACCTCCTGAAGTCGGATATCCGCACGGTGCACCCATCCGGCATCATGCGCTCTTTAACTGTCAGTCTACCATATATTGCGGGCTTTGTCAAACTCATTTTTGTACTGACATACAAAAAGCTGCAGGGGCGCGTGGGCGCAGGAGCACATCGAAAAAGCCCTTTTTGCGGCAAAAAGGAATCCCCGAAAAGGCGATTCCCATTTTTTTGGGGGAAAGGGCACTTTTCGGGGATATACTCGAAGGAATTGGGGCGTTCTTTGCCCCCCGGGGGGCTTACTTCTCGGAGCCTTCCTCAGGCTTTTCGGCGGGTTTTTTCTGCGTACGGCGGCGGCGGGACGTATTTGCACGGCTCTCCGCGGGCTTCTCCGCAGATTTCTCCGCAGATTTCTCTGCAGGCTTTTCCTCAGCGCTCCGGGCCGGTTGATTTTCCGACTTGTCGGAGGTCTTTCGGGCAGCAGCCTCTCCGTTTGCAGCCTTGGACGCGCGGCCTCCGCTGCGGCGGGATCCGCCGGGCTTCTTTCCGGCAGTCTCGGACGTCTGTGCTCCGGCGGCCTCGGGCTGTGCCGGCTCCGTCTTCACGGGTTCGGACTGCGCCGGCTCAGACTGTACCGGCTCGGACTGCGCCGGCTGTGCCGCGCGGGAGGCCTTCGAGCGGCTGCGGCGGGAGGGCTTTTTCGCCGTCTCCTCTGCCGGAGCATTGCCCGCAGCGCCAGTTTCCGCAGGCGCACTTTCGGTTGCCTTTGCCGGCTCCGCTTTCTTCGGGCGCTGATTCGCGGAGCGGCGGGAGGGTTTTGCGGCCTTCTGCCCGGACTTTTCGGATTCGGGCTCCGCGGACTGCTCCGCAGACGGCTCAGCGGACTCTTCGGGCTTGCTTTCGGGCTTTTCGGCGGCGCTCTTCTGGCCGTTTGTCTTGCGGCGGCGGGAAG
>CAVGLF010000110.1:0-6684 GCA_963630045.1 Butyricicoccaceae bacterium
GCATTCGTATCTAAACGAGCCGCCCTTCCTTTCTTTTGGTCTGCCCGAGGCATCGGGTTATGCTCCCCCGGGCGAAAAAACAATTTTATGTTATCATATAATGAAAAAATAATCAATAGGAAAGACGAAAAACCGAAAAAATTTCGGTGAGGATTTTTTCGGAGCTTCAAAAAAGACGAAGGAAAGGCAGCTTCGGGCCATCGTACTGCGGCAGACCATGCTCCACCTTACGCGCAGCGTCTGCGGTGCGGATACGGGGAGATGACGCGGCGGCAGGATGCCTTTGCGGGGGCTTTTTTGCATTTTTGCGGAGGAAAACCGTTTTGAAGCGCGGGGGAGAATGAAAAAACGTCGGAATCCGGGGAGACTGAAACAGGCAGTTTCGGGCAGTATTGCGCTTGACAGCGGGGGCGGTCATATGCGATAATAACCGCATCTTATGATTTTTTCGGGGAGTTGGGTTATCTTATGAGTAAGCTCTATGTTCCGGAGGGATACGCTTCCGCGCTGTCCCTGTACGAGACGCAAAGCGCCATTGGGACGCTGAAGCAGCGGTTTGAGCAGAACCTCTGCCGTGCGCTGAACCTGCACAGGGTTTCCGCGCCGCTGTTTGTCGATGCGAATTCCGGGCTCAATGATAACCTCAACGGAGTCGAGCGTCCCGTCAGCTTCGATATCCGCGAAAACGGCGAGATTGCGGAGATCGTGCACTCCCTTGCAAAGTGGAAGCGCATGGCGCTGGGACGCTACGGCTTTCAGCCGGGCGAGGGTCTGTATACCGATATGAATGCCATCCGCCGCGACGAGGAGATGGACAATCTTCACTCCATCTACGTCGATCAGTGGGACTGGGAGCGCGTCATCACGGCAGAGGATCGCACGGAGGAATTTCTGCACGGCATCGTTCGCGCAATCGTCGATGCGCTGGTCTCCACGCAGGAGGCGATGAAGGCGCAGTATCCGCAGCTGACCGCGACTCTGTCCCGCGAGGTCAGCTTCGTTACGTCCCAGGAGCTGGAGGATCTCTACCCCGGGCTCACCCCCAAGGAGCGCGAGAACGCGTACGTCCGCGAGCATCCGACGACGTTCATCGGCAAGATCGGCGGCGCGCTGCGCTCGGGCGAAAAGCACGACGGACGTGCGCCGGACTACGACGACTGGGAGCTCAACGGGGATATCGTCCTGTGGAACAGTACGCTGGAGCGTGCGTTTGAGATCTCGTCCATGGGCATCCGCGTGAGTCCGGAATCCCTCGACCGCCAGCTCACGCTCGCGCACTGCGAGGAGCGCCGCGGGCTGCCCTTCCACAAGGCGCTTCTGGAGGGGCGTCTGCCCCTCACCATCGGCGGCGGCATCGGCCAGAGCCGTCTGAGCATGCTGATCCTCGAGAAGGCGCATATCGGCGAGGTTCAGGTCTCGCTGTGGGACGACGAGACATACGAAGGCTGCCGCAAAGCCGGCATTGAGCTGCTGTAAAGCAGAATCAGGGAAAGGATACCGCCATGATCGATGTACCGGAAATCTTCGCGTCGATGGTATTTGACGATGACGTGATGCGTGCGCGGCTTCCCCGCGACGTGTACAAGGCACTGCACCGCACCATCGAGACCGGGCGCAAGCTCGACCCCGCCATTGCGTCCGTCGTGGCCAATGCCATGAAGGACTGGGCGGTTGAGCATGGTGCCACGCATTTCACGCACTGGTTCCAGCCCATGACCGGCATTACGGCCGAAAAGCACGACAGCTTCATCTCGCCGGACGGCCGCGGCCATGTCATCATGGAGTTTTCCGGGAGGGAGCTCATCCGGGGCGAGTCCGATGCCTCCAGCTTTCCCTCCGGAGGACTGCGCGCCACGTTCGAAGCGCGCGGCTACACCGCGTGGGATCCCACGTCCTATGCCTTCATCAAGGATCAGACGCTCTATATTCCGACGGCGTTCTGCTCCTACGGCGGACAGGCGCTTGACAAGAAGACGCCTCTGCTGCGCTCCATGGAAGCGCTGGAGCGGCAGGCGCTGCGCATCCTGAAGCTCTTCGGCAACGAGGACGTCCATCGGGTGACCTCAACCGTGGGACCCGAGCAGGAGTACTTCCTCATCGACCGCGAGATGTTCCGCAAAAGACCCGACCTTCTCTACACCGGACGGACGCTCTTCGGAGCCAAGCCCCCCAAGGGACAGGAGATGGAGGATCACTACTACGGCTCCATTCCGACGAGGGTCGCGGAGTTCATGAAGGATCTCGACCGTGAGCTGTGGAAGCTCGGCGTGCTGGCGAAAACCAAGCATAACGAGGTCGCACCCGCGCAGCATGAGCTCGCGCCCATCTATACCACAACGAACCTTGCGACCGACCACAACCAGCTCACCATGGAGCTGATGCGCACCATTGCCGACCGTCACGGCATGGCCTGCCTGCTGCACGAAAAGCCCTTCGAGGGCGTCAACGGCTCGGGCAAGCACAACAACTGGTCGCTGCAGACGGATACGGGCGTGAATCTGTTCGAGCCCGGAGACACTCCGGCGGAAAACGCCCAGTTCCTCCTGTTTCTGGTCGCGGTCATCAAGGCCGTCGACGAGTACCCCGAGCTTCTGCGCGTCAGCGTTGCCTCGGCGGGAAATGACCACCGTCTGGGCGCCAGCGAGGCGCCGCCCGCCATCATGTCCGTGTTTCTGGGGGATGAGCTTTCCGCGATTCTCTCCTCACTGGCCGACGGAGGCGACTACCACGCCGAAGGACGCCGGCAGATGGAGATCGGCGCAAGCGTTCTGCCGCGCTTCCCCAGGGATACGACCGACCGCAACCGTACCTCTCCCGTCGCCTTTACGGGCAACAAATTCGAGTTCCGCTCCGTCGGCTCCTCGCTGTCCATCGCGGGGCCGAACATCGTGCTCAACACGATCATGGCGGAGTCTCTGTCCCGCTTTGCAGACGAGCTTGAGCAGGCTGAAGACTTCCGCACGGCGCTCGATGAGCTGATTCGCCGCACCATCCGGACGCATCGCCGCGTGCTCTTCGACGGAAACAGCTACTCGGGCGAGTGGGTGGAGGAGGCGCGCCGCCGCGGCCTGCCGAATCTGCGCACCACGCCGGACGCTCTGGCGGAGTACGAAACGCCCAAGAACATCGAAGTTTTCGAGCGTCACCGTGTTCTCACCGCAGACGAGATTCACTCCCGCTGCGAGATCATGCTTGAAAGCTACTCCAAGACGCTGCACATCGAGGCGCTGACCATGAGGGACTGCGTGAAGCGCGCCATTCTGCCGGCATCCTTTGCCTATCAGAACAGGGTCGCGGAGCTGTGCGAGCGCAAGGCGGCCTTAAGCCTGCCGACATCGGTCGAAAGCCGCGAGCTGATTCACCTGAGCTCCCTTACGGAGAAGCTGGTCGATGGACTGGACCGCCTCTCTGCGGACATTCTGGCGGCGGGCGGCGATATTCCCGCGATGGAGCTTGCGTGCTTCTACCGCGACCACATCGCCTCCGACATGCAGAGCCTGCGCGAGGTGGTGGACGAGCTGGAAACCCGCATTCCCGCGGAGGACTGGCCGTATCCGACCTACGGAGACATGCTGTACAGCATTCAGTAAAAATCATCCCCGAAGCGGTCTTTTTTGGACTATAGCAAAAGACCGCCCCGGGGATTTTCATGTTATTTTGACTCGAGGACGATATGGGAGCCGGGACGGTTCAGCAGCACGTCCTCAGGGCTGCAGTGAAGCTCCGACGCCAGAATCTCCACCAGCTTCGGGCAGCAGTAGCCGCCCTGACAGCGCCCCATGGAGGCGCGGCAGCGGTTCCTGATGCCCGCAACGGTTCGCGCACCCGGACAGCGGCGGATGGCATCCAGCACCTCGGCCAGCGTCACGGTCTCGCAGCGGCAGACGATTTGTCCGAAGTCGGGATTTTCGCGTACGAGTTCCGCCTGCCGCTCCGGGGAGAGCCTTGCAAAGCGGGGAAAGGCGTGCCGGACGGGGTCATAGTCCCTTCGCGGGGAAAAGTCGCACACGACGGCCAGCATGTCGCGGACATAGCGCGCGATGGGCAGCGCGGACGTGAGCCCGGGGGACTCGATGCCGACCAGATTCACGACGCGCGGATGGGAGCGCTCGATGACGAAGTCGCGGCTGCCGTCCTTTGACGCGAGCTTCGGACGTACGCCGGAAAAGCTGCGGATGACGGAGGAGCGGTCAAGAGAGGGGAGAAGTCTTCGTCCCTCACGCAGGAGATCATCGAGCACGGGCGCGGTCGTCGCATGATCGAGCGGGTCATCGATGTATTCGTTCGAGGGGCCGATGAGGAGGTTCCCGTCCACCGTCGGCGTCAGATGGATGCCGAGCCCGCCAGACTGCGGATTCGGCACGGGGTAGGCGGGAAGGGGAAGCGAAGAACCGGCACTGCGGTCGAGGACGAAATACTCCCCGCGGCAGGGGCGGGTTTCGATATCCGGCATCCCCGTCATGCGCGCCAGTGCGGCGGCTCCGTGCCCGGCGGCATTGACGGCGAACTGCGTCCGCAGAAGCGTTCCGTCGGAAAGCACGATTGTCAGCGCGCCGTCCTCCTCGCGGATGGCCTGCACCTGCGCGCCGAAGCGGAATTCCGCACCGTTGGCGGCGGCGTTTTCCGCCAGAGCCAGAGTATACTCGAAGGGGCTCAGAATGGCGGTGGACTCCGAAAGCATGGCGAATTCGCCCGCCAGCCCCGGCGCGAGGCTGCGGATGACATCGCGTCCGACAAGGGACAGCCCGGGCACTCCGTTTGCACGTCCCTGCGCCATCATGCGCACAAGCGCCGCGCGGTCGGCCTCGTCGAAGCCCACGACCAGCTTGCCCGTGCGCTTATACGGCACATCGAGCTCCCGCGCCACGCGGTCGAACTCCCGGTTGCCTTCGACGCAGAAGCGTGCCATAAGGGAGCCCGTGGGGTTGTTGAAGCCTGCGTGCAGCACCCCTGAGTTGCGTCCCGAGGTGCCGAAGCACAGATCCGGCTCACGCTCCAAAACGAGAATGCGCAGATTATAGCGTTCGAGCTCCCGGGCAATGGCGCATCCCGTAACTCCCGCTCCGATGATGATGATGTCGTACATAGTCAAAAGCTTGTCAAGACCTCCAGAAAATCCATATGCAAAAGGTGCCCCGTGCAAAGTCCGCCGACCTGGGGGGTAAAAAAGGGGAGAGAAGCCCTTTTTGCGGATGGCTTCATTATAGCACGTTTCATGCGGAATGACAACATTGCAAAGAGCGGGGAAACATGGTATAATGGAAAATACACAAGGGAATACAGAAAAATGGAGGGACAAAACCCAGCATGGATATCTGGAAGGCAGAGTTTCGGGCGGGACGGGCATTCGCGCCCGGGCTTTCGTTTGACGGTTCCCGCATCACACTGGAGCTTGAATTTTACGCACCGGATGCGGCGCAGAATCTCAGGGATTGCATGAAGACGCCGCTGACACTGACCGCGCCGGCGCAGCCGGATGACGGAATTGAGATCATCTGCGCGGGAGCCTCCATCGCGCTCTGCGTCAACGGAGCGCTGGCCGACGAGGAATGGCCGTACGGATGCACCGATTTCCCCCGGCAGCTTTCGGGGGACTTCCGCGTGACGCAGGATCCCGGGACATGTCCCGGGACACATCCCGCGATTCCGCTGCGCACCGTGACGGAGATCCAGGGCTTCAGACCCGCGCCGGGCGTGAACGTGGGCGACTGCATGCCCATGGCGGACGGGGATACCCTGAGAATTTTCTACCTGTATGACCGCCGGCACCACCGCTCCAAATGGGGACTCGGAGCGCATCAGTGGGCGCAGATTACGACGCGGGATCTGAAAAGCTGGACGATGCAGCCCATAGCCGTCGGCATCGGCGATGCATCGGAGGGCTCCATCTGCACGGGCTCCGTCATACGCTCGGGGGATACGTACCATGCATACTTTGCCATCCGCAGCTGTGACGGAAGTCCCGCGCATCTTGCACGCGCGGAATCTTCGGACGGCGTGCATTTTACGAAGAAGGACGGCTCGTTCACGCTGCCCGAGCCCTATGACGCGCCCTCCGCCCGCGATCCGAAGGTGTATCGGGAGAAAGACGGCTATGCGATGCTCGTCACGACCTCCCGGGGAACGCAGGGCTGTCTTGCGCGGCTTGAGTCCCCGGATCTTCAGCACTGGACGCTTCGTGAGCCGGAGCTGCTGACGCCCGGGATTCAGCCCGAGTGCCCCGACCGCTTCCGCTTTGCCGGGCACGAGTACCTCGTCTACGGGCAGTCCGGCACGACGCATTACCTCATCCGAAACGAAGAAAGCGGAGCCTGGGAGGCACCCGCCGGGGACGGCATCATCGTAAACCGTACACTCCGCGTGCCCAAGGCGGCCGTCTGGAAGGACAGGCTCATCGTCGCGGGCTTCGTCATCGAGCCCGAGGGCACGGGCTGGGGCGGCGTCATGCGTCTGTATGAGGGCTTTGCCGATGCGGACGGTATGCTCCGCTTTGAGGAGCTGCGGACGTGAGAGTGCTGGGAATCGATGCCGGCACGACGTCCGTGAGCCTTGCGCTGACGGACGGAGAGGGACGCTTTCTTCGTGCGCGGACGTATCCCGCAGAGCCGCCGGACAGGGAACGCACTCAGAATCCCGAGGCCATGGTATCGATGGTTCAGCATGCGCTGCGGGACTTCCCCGATG
>CAVGLF010000111.1:0-6614 GCA_963630045.1 Butyricicoccaceae bacterium
GGAGCATCACTGGAGCTGCCGTACTCCGGGGGAAATTATGGTAGTCGGGGAGTGCCCCGACCCCCCTTTTTTTCATGCTTTGCGGGAGCATCACTGGAGCTGCCGTACTCCGGGGAGAATTATGGTAGTCGGGGAGTGCCCCGAACCCCCCTTTTTCGCCCGCGCCCTGCGAAGAAGCCCGGGGGAAAGGAGCTCGAGCCCTCTCGACCCCAAAAAAAGGTATGAGCTCCCACGGCAGTCCCCGGCGGCGCGGCAGCAAAAAAGGTGCTGCAGCAAAAAGCTGCAGCACCTTTTTATCCTGTCCCCTCACTTCAGGAAGATCTCGATGACGGGCAGCGGCGACGGCTGGCGGATGGGGAGCTCGAGCGTGACGGTGCCCCGTCCTCCGTCCCAGTCCGTGCATACGCCTTCCGTGCCCGTGCCCTCGCGGAAGCGGATCTCGGAGGCGTCCGCAAGCAGCTGGGCGTATTCGACCCTTCCGGCAAAGCCGTCCAGGTGAATGTGGCGGAAGGGCCAGGAGAAGACGTGGAGATAGAGACGGTTCGTCTGCGGATTGTAGGTCATGCGGCAGTCCTCGGGGCAGCGGAACTCCGTCGGAGCGGCGGTGCAGCCGTAGATGGAGCGGGAGTTGTAGTGCATCCATTCGCCGATGCCCGCAAGACGCTCCCGCGCGCGGCCGTCGAACTCGCCGCGTCCCGTCGGACCGACGTTCAAGAGCAGGTTTCCGCCCTTGGAGACGCTGTCCGCCAGCATGCGCAGGAGCATGTCCACGCTCTTCCAGCTGTCCTCGTCGCGGTTGTAGCCCCAGGAGCCCGAGAAGGTCTGGCAGGCCTCCCATACGACGGGTTTTCCGCCGACGGTCATCCAGGAGCGGGGCTGGTACTGCTCGGGGGTTTTGATGTCCTGGTCGATCTGCAGACGGTCGTTGATGAGGATGTCCGGCTGCCAGCCGCGGATGAGCTTCAACAGCTCCTCGGAGTGCCAGACATCGCGCCCCTTGCCCGCAAAGCGCTCCGACGGCGCGACGGAGAAGTCATACCAGAGGATGTCGATCTTGCCGAACTGCGTCATGAGCTCCTCCGTCTGATGGTAGAGGTACTCGACGTAGCGCTCCATGTCGCGCTCGGAGTCGCGGGCGATGTAGTCGGCGTTGCTGCGCATGGGATGGCAGGCATCCACCGTGTAGTCCGGATGATGCCAGTCCAGAAGCGAGTGGTAGAAGCCGACCCGGAGCCCCTCCTCGCGGAAGGCCTCCACCATCGGCCGCAGGACATCGCGTCCGTAGGGAGTGTTCGTGACCTTGTAGTCGGTGTACTTCGTGTCCCAGAGGCAGAAGCCCTCGTGATGCTTGGTCGTGATGACGAAGTACTTCATGCCGGCCTCGCGGGCGGCCTTCGCCCACGCGCGGGGATCGTAGAGATCGGGGTCGAAGTGACGGAAGTACTTGTCATAGACCTCCGTGGGAATCTGCTCGTTGGATTTGACCCACTCATGCCGTGCGGGCAGGGAATAAAGACCCCAGTGGATGAACATGCCGAAGCGGTCGTGCCGGAACCAGTCGGAATTGCCGGGAGTCGGCTGCGGTACGGTTAAGGACATGGGGAAAATCCTCCTTACGGTATGATATTTTTATGGAGCTTCAGGCGCGGGGACGCGGGGGAGGGGAGAGAGGCGGCAGCCTTCAGCCGCAGAAGCCGCGGCTCATCAGATATTCGAAGATTTTTGCGCACTCGATGGTGTCCTCGGGCGGCATGCGGTCGGAGTGCGTTTTGCCTGCGCGGATGCACTCGATCATGTGGCGAAGCTCGAACTCGAAGCCCGAATCAAAGCGCGCCTCGTAGCGCTCGCAAAGCTGCCCCGAGACCCAGAGCTCCGCGACCTGCGGCGCGTAGAACTTCGGGTAGAGGTGGATGTGCGCATTGGCTCCGCACAGGAGGCCGTCGTTGCGCATCTCGCAGGTCACGGCGCTGGAGAGATTGGCGATGCCGCCGGAGTCGAAGCGCAGCAGGCAGCTTCCGACGCCGTCCGCGCCCCAGGGCGTGAGGGCGGCCATGCCCTGCACCTCCGTAACGCGGTGCGGCGCGAAAAAGTCCAGCGCGTTCTCGATGCCGTACACGCCCACGTCATAGAGCCCTCCTCCGGCGCTGCTGCGGCACAGGAGGCGATCCGGAGGATTCGTGACGGGGGTGTCATAGCCGAAGGAAGCGGTCATGTAGCGCAGCTCGCCGATGCGGCCCTCGGCGATCCAGCGCTTGGCCATGAGGGTGGCGGGAACGAAGCGCGACCACATCGCCTCCATGACGAAGACGCCGCGCTGCTCCGCGGCCTCGTAGATGGATGCGGAATCGGCGGCGGTGAGGGTCAGGGGCTTTTCGCACAGGACGTGCTTGCCGGCGCGGATGGCGGCGAGCGCCATCGGCAGATGGTACTCATGCGGGGAGGCGATGTAGACGGCATCGATGTCGCGGTCCGCGAGCAGCGCCTCATGCGAGCCGTAGCTGCGGCGGATGCCGAATTCCTCGGCGAAGGCGGAGGCGGAGTCCTGGGTGCGCGAGGAGACGGCGGCAAGCTCCGCCTCCGGGACGAGGGGCATGGTGCGCGCCATCTTGTGGGCGATCGTGCCGGTGGCCATGATGCCGAAACGAATGGGTTTCATAGATTGTCCTCCTGTCTGCTGTCGAAAAAAAGCGGCGAATGGGGAAAATGCGCGATGACCGGTGAGCCCGTCCCCGGTCAGGAGAGACTGAACTGGGCGTTGTAGAGCGCGGCGTAGAGGCCGTGCTCCTGCATGAGCTGCGCATGCGTGCCGCGCTCCTGCACGCCGTCCTCGGTGATGACGACGATTTCGTCGGCACGGCGCACGGTGGACAGACGATGCGCGACGACGATGGTCGTGCGCCCGCGCGAGAGCTCCTCGAGGGATTCCTGGATGAGCGTCTCCGTGGCGTTGTCCAGCGCGGAGGTGGCCTCGTCGAGCACGAGGATGGGCGGATCCTTGAGGAAGACACGCGCGATGGAGATGCGCTGTTTCTGACCGCCGGAGAGCTTCACGCCGCGCTCGCCGATGAAGGTGTCGTATTTGTCCGGGAGCGCCTCGATGAACTCGTCGATATGCGCAAGCCGCGCCGCGCGGACGACCTCCTCGCGGGTGCTTCCGGGACGGCCGTAGGCGATATTCTCGAAGATGGTGCCGGTGAAGAGGAAGACATCCTGCTGGACGATGCCGACCGTCTCGCGCAGACTGCGCAGCGTAAGCGAGCGGATGTCCTGACCGTCGATGCGGATGGAGCCGCTCTGCGGCTCGTAGAAGCGGGGCAGCAGGTGGCAGATCGTCGTCTTTCCCCCTCCGGAGGGTCCGACCAGCGCGACGGTGCGCCCGGGAGAAACGGAGAAGCTCACATCGCGGAGCACCTCGCGCCCCGTGCTGTAGGAGAAGCTGACGTGATCGAATTCGATGGAGCCGCGCACATCCCGAAGCTCATGCGCATGGGGCGTGTCCTCCTCGCAGGCGGTGTCCATGATCTCCGTAAAGCGGCGGAAGCCCGTCATGCCGTCCTGATACTGCTCGATGAAGCTGATGAGGCGGCGGATGGGGTTCATGAACATGCCGACGTAGAGAAGATAGGCGGTGAAATCTCCGAAGGTGATGGAGCCGCGCACGCAGTACAGGCCTCCGGCGAGGATGACGACGACGTACATCATGTCGAGGAGGAAGGTGTTGACGCTTGAAAACTCCGCCATGGCGCGGTAGGCGGACAGACGGGCGCGGACGAAGGAGTGATTGCGCTCCTCGAAGCGCGTCCGCTCGTACTCCTCGCAGGCGAAGCTCTTGGTGATGCGGATGCCGGCGACGGAGTTTTCGACGCGCGCGTTGATCTCGGAGATCTCCTCGCGCGTGCGCCGGAAGGCATCCTGCATCTTGCGGCGGCATTTGAGGGTGAAGAAGGTGATGACGGGCAAAAAGCAGAAGATGATGAGCGTTAAGGACAGGTTGACGCGGACGAGGATGCAGAAGGTGCCGATCAGCATGACGAGGGAGAGAAAGAGATCCTCAGGCCCGTGATGCGCAAGCTCCGCGACCTCCATGAGGTCATTGACGATGCGGGACATGATGGAGCCGGTCTTGTTCTCGTCGAAGAAGGAGAAGGGAAGCCGTTCAAGCCTGGCGAAGACATCGCGGCGCATGTCGCGCTGGATGAGCACGCCGACCATATGACCGTAATAGAGGACGATGTAGGAGAGAATCAGCTTGAGGATGTAGACTCCCGCCAGAAGACAGCTCTGTACGATGATGCGGTGCAGATCGCCCGCGGGGATATCCGTATTGATGAGGCTGCGCGTGACGGTGGGGTAATAGAGATCGCAGAACGCCATGACGAGCGCGCAGACCATGTCGAGGATGAAAAGCCGGATGTGGGGCTTATAGTAATGAGAAAAGCGTCGGATCATACCCATTTTGTAAGGAATGGCATCTCCTTTCCGTCTTAAAAAAGAGAGAGAAAAAACAGCTTACAGGCAGTGGCCGAGGATGGCGAGAATCAGACGCTCGAACTCCGCGGAGACGCGTCCGGCGGACTCCTGGACATCCTGATGCGTCAGGACGCGGGGGGAGAGACCTGCGGCGTAGTTGGAGATGCAGGATATGCCGGCGACGCGCAGACCCATGTGACGCGCGGCGATGCACTCGCAGGCGGTGCTCATGCCGACGGCATCGGCGCCCAGGACGCGCAGCATGCGGATCTCGGCGGGTGTCTCGAACTGAGGGCCGGGCGTCTGGCAGTACACGCCCTCGCGGAGCGGGATGCCTGCGAGCACGGCGGCCTCGCGGATGCGGACGCGCAGATCGGGGTCATAGGCGGCGCTCATATCGGGGTAGCGAACGCCCAGATCCTCGTGATTCGCTCCGCGCAGCGGGGAGGGGACGAAGGTGGAGATATGATCGGAGATGAGCATGAAATCCGACGGATGAAGATCGGGACGGATGGCACCGGCGGCATTGGTGAGGATGAGGGTATGCGCGCCCAGAAGCCCCGCCGTACGCACGGGGAGGACGACATCCTCCATCTCGCGGCCCTCATAATAATGGATGCGTCCGTCCAGCACGACGATGCGATGTCCCGCGGCATAGCCGAAGAGGAAGCGTCCGCGATGTCCGGGAGCCGTGGAATGCGGGAAGTCGGGCAGCTCCTCATAGCCGATTTCGGCGACGGGCTCCATATGACGGCTGAAGTGATCGAGTCCGGAGCCGAGAACCAGCGCAGCCTCAGGCTCGAAATCCGTTCGCTCGCGTATAGCCTGCGCCGCCTGCCGGTATTTTTCCATGTTCATACAATCCTCCATAAAAAAATAAGCGCAAGATTTCCATTTTCTCCATTATACCGCAGGGAAAGGAGAAAAGTCAACCGCATCAAAAAAGGAAGAGCGAAGAGAAACACGGCGCACCAGGGGGGGGAGTGGGCGCTCACCGAAGAAGGGGCTCGGGTGCTCCCGAAGAAGGGGGTTCGGGGTACCCCGAAGAAAGGGGCTCGGGCACTCCCGAAGAAGGGACGCGGGTACTCCCACCGGAAGGGGGTTCGGGTGCTCCCGGAAAAGGGGGTTCGGGGTACCCCCCGACCATAAAAAGGTGAGAGCCATCACGGCGGTTCCGGCGGATGGGGGTCGTGATCTCTTGACAAATACGCATTGAAGGCGTATAATCACAAGTGCGGGGAGGGCGGAGGATGAAGACAAAAGACCTTATCGAGCTTTTGAAGCGAAACGGCTGGAGGTTCAAGCGGCACGGCGCAGACCACGACATATACGTGAAGGATGGCCAAAGGGAAAGCATCGTAAGACACAGAGAGACCGATGAGGAGCTGGCAAGGGCAATCATCAGGCGGCGCGGACTGAAATAAGGCCGTCATCCCGGCGGTACCGGGTGGAACGGATTCAGGGAGGTATTCTGAATGAAAAGCGCATATCCTATCATTATGACGCAGGGAAAAGAGTTTATTGTAGTATTCATTCCCGATTTCAATATCAATACGCAGGGCACGGACATTCCGGACGCAATCGAAATGGCGCGGGATGCAATCGGACTTATGGGAATCGATATGCAGGATGACGGAGAGACCCTGCCGGAAGCATCGAGCATAGCGGACGCACAGGCCGAAGCACCGTCCGGCGCGATTGTTTCGCTGGTTGACGTCGACTTTGCGGAGTACCGCAGAAAAAACGATTTGCGCGTCGTGAAGAAGAACTGCACCATTCCCTCGTGGCTCAACTTTGAAGCGGAGCGGGCGGGTGTGAACTTTAGTGCCGTCCTGGCCGCGGCACTGAAAAGCGAGCTGCACATCGCAGGCAGACAATAAGGCGAAAAATAAGGCCGCACAAGTTTTCCCCCGGCCGAAAGAAAAGCAAAAAAGGATTCGGGGCACTCCTGCCGGAAGGGATTCAGGCACTCCCGAAGAAGGGACGCGGGCACTCCCACCGGAGGGGGGTTCGGGCACTCCCGCAAAAGGGGGTTCGGGGTACTCCCCGACTATAAAAGGGTACGAGCCATCACGGCGGTTCCGGCGAAGCGGCTCCCGAAGAAGGGGGTTCGGGGTACCCCCCGACTATAAAAAGGGTGAGAG
>CAVGLF010000112.1:0-6612 GCA_963630045.1 Butyricicoccaceae bacterium
CCATCTGCTCGAACTCGCGGGTGCGGAAGGTGAAGTTGCCGGGGGTGATTTCATTGCGGAAGCTCTTGCCGATCTGGGCAATGCCGAACGGGAGCTTGCGGCGGGTGGTGCGGCAGACGTTTTCGAAGTTCACGAAGATGCCCTGCGCAGTCTCCGGACGGAGATAGATCTGCGTCTGGGAATCCTCGGTCACTCCCTGGAAGGTCTTGAACATCATGTTGAACTTGCGGATGGGGGTGAACTCGCTCTTTCCGCAGCCGGGGCAGGGCACCTTGTGCTCCGCGATGTACTCGGAAAGCTGCTCGTTGCTCATGCCCTCGACGTGAACGTCGATGCCCTGCTCCTTGGCCCATTCCTCAATGAGCTTGTCGGCGCGGTGGCGCATCTTGCAGGACTTGCAGTCGATCAAGGGATCGTTGAAGTTCACGACGTGGCCGGAGCCCACCCATACCTCGGGATTCATGAGAATGGCGGCATCGAGGCCGACATTGTAGGGGCTCTCCTGAACGAATTTCTTCCACCATGCACGCTTGACATTGTTCTTGAACTCAACGCCCAGCGGGCCGTAATCCCACGTATTCGACAGTCCGCCGTAGATTTCGCTTCCCGCGTACACAAATCCGCGGCCGCGGCAAAGGGCTACGATCTTGTCCATCGTCTTTTCGGTATTCGCAAGCATAAAAGTTCGTTTCCTTCCTGACGTACATTTTGTAATCCATTCTATTATACCGTAAAATTGACACTTGTCAAGTGTAAAAAACTATGCTATAATCATCTGCAGTTCTGCGGACAAGTCCCTCTTTTTTGGGGCTCACAGGCCGCGGAGCAGGCCGGAACCGGGCACAATCGCATATATCCGGGTGTGGCGCAGTTCGGTAGCGCACCTGCTTTGGGAGCAGGATGCCGCAGGTTCAAATCCTGTCACTCGGACCATAAACGGCCAAAATTGACAATATGCTCCGGCCATCATGAATTCCGGCGCATTCTTTCCAAGCTTATCGATATGGAGGTACGATCATGTCTGATGCCCCGCTCATCGGAAGAACCTATCCTGCCGATTTAGAAAAGCAGCGCCATGCGCTTGAGTCCGATCCTCTGCTCGAGCGATTCCGCATTTCCCGCAGACAGCTCTCGCAGGACAGATACCGCCCGTACTACCATTTTACAAGTCCGGAGGCCGCCCTCAACGACCCGAACGGGCTCTGCTTCTGGCAGGGGCGCTGGCATCTGTTCTATCAGGCCTATCCTCCCGAAGACCCGAGGCAGCATTGGGGACACGCGGTCAGCAGCGACCTGATTCACTGGGAGGATCTTCCGTATGCAATCAGTCCGGGTCCGGAAGACTGCTGTTTCTCCGGCTCAGCCCTTGCCGAATCTGACCGTGTTATCGCAATGTACCACGGCACCGGATGCGGCAACATGGTCGCCGTATCGTCCGACCCGCTGCTCCTCAACTGGGAAAAGCTGACCGGCGATGCCGTCATCAAGGCATATCCGGACGCGCCGTACAATGTCTTCGACCCGTGCATCTGGAAGCAGGGGGACTTTTACTACTCCCTCTCCGGCGGAACTCTGCCGCATCCGGTCAGCGGAGCGCGTACCCGCGCGGATTTCCTTTTCCGTTCGTCAGACCTCATACACTGGGAATATCTCCATCCGTTTTACGACGACAACTACGGCGAAATCGACGACGACGGCGCCTGCCCGTACTTCTGGCCGCTCGGCGACCGCTGGCTGCTGCTGCATTTCTCGCACGTAAACGGAGGCAAATGGATGCTCGGCGACTATGACACGGAGCATCAGAAGTTCCTCCCCTGCAGCGGAGGCAAGTTCAACAGCGCCTCATGGTATCCGGGAGGAGTTCACGCACCCTCCGCCGCGCCGATGCCGGACGGCTCGGTCATGGCAATCTGGAACATCAATATCGGGAAGGAGACGCAGGGCTGGGATCAGATCATGTCCCTCCCCCGCCGCCTGACTCCGGACGGCAAGGCTCACGACCGTCTCGCGATGGAGCCGTGTGCCGCTGTGGAAACGCTTCGCGGCGAGCATGTCTCTGTCGGCGAAACAGCTCTGCCCGCCAATCAGGAGGTTGTTCTTCCGGTTCACGGCACTGCCATGGAGCTGCGGGCGGTATTTGCACCCGGGGAGTCATCCGTGCTGGAGCTTAATGTCTTCCGCTCGGCTGACGCCCGCGAGATCACCCGCATCCGCTTCTACCCCCGCTCCGGACGAACCGTCAGAAGCAGGCTCGGTGATCTGGGCTGGCTCGGTGCGCACGAGTCCGCCGTTTCGGTCGAGACCGCGGAATCAAGTCTCGGAACAGACGTCACGGTCCGCGCACCTGAGACCGACTGGTTCTTCCTCCCGCCCGATGAGCCTCTCGAGCTGAGGGTCTTTCTCGACCGCAGCGTTCTTGAGGTTTTTGCGAACGGCAAGACCGCGCAGACGCTTCGCGTGTACCCGACCCTGCCCGATGCGGACGGCGTATCGGTATGCGCGCGCGGCTCGGACGGAAAGCTGCTCTCGCTCGATGCGTGGCAGATGGACAGAATTTTCTAAAAAAAGGGATTTCCGGGACTCAAAACGCAAAAAAATACAGGAGCAGATATACCGCAAAAAACTTCCCCCGGGCACCGTAGCTTCGGCCGCATCGAGTGTTCCGAGGGAAGTTTTGCTCATTTTCGCACTGTACGCCAAGAAAGTCCCGGAGTCTTTGCATTTTCATTCAAAGCAAAGGAAAGGAGCAGAGAATCGTCATGAGTCTCTATATCGGCATTGATCTGGGCACGTCGGCCTGCAAGCTGCTGCTTGTCTCGGAGGACGGCTCGATTCTGAACACGGCGGTGCGCGAGTATCCGCTCATGTTCCCCCATCCGGGATGGTCGGAGCAGCAGCCAGGGGACTGGTGGGAGGCCGTTGTCACGGGTACCCGGGAGCTTCTGCAGGGCTTCGATGCGCAGGACGTCGCGGGCATCGGCACCGGCGGACAGATGCACGGGCTCGTCGCGCTGGATGCGCAGGACCGCGTCATCCGTCCGGCGATCCTCTGGAACGACGGACGCACGGCCGAGGATGTCGCGTACCTGAACGGCGTCATCGGGAAGACGCGGCTTTCGAGCCTCACCGCAAACATCGCCTTCGCGGGCTTCACGGCGCCGAAGCTCCTCTGGATGCGCCGCTCGGAGCCCGAAGCCTTCGCGCGTATCGCGAAGATCATGCTGCCCAAGGATTATGTCACCTACAAGCTCACGGGCGTACACGCCTGCGACTACTCCGATGCCTCCGGCATGCTGCTGCTCGATGTGGAGCATAAGCGCTGGTCCCGTGAGATGCTCGACATCTGCGGCATATGCGAGGCGCAGATGCCGCGGCTTTTCGAAAGCTCGGAGGTCGTCGGCACGCTCACCGTGGAGGCTGCGCGGATGCTCGGCCTGCGCGAGGACGTACGGGTCGTCGCGGGTGCGGGAGACAACGCCGCCGCTGCGGTCGGCACGGGTACGGTCGGCGCGGGCGGATGCAACATCTCGCTGGGCACCTCCGGCACGCTCTTCATCTCGTCTGAGTCCTTCGGCGTCGATCCGAACAACGCCCTGCATGCATTCTGCCATGCCGACGGAGGCTACCATCTGATGGGCTGCATGCTCTCCGCCGCAAGCTGCAACAAGTGGCTGTGCGAGGACATCCTGCACACCTCCGACTATGCATTCGAGCAGCGGGACATCTCGGACGACCGTCTGGGACGCAACCGCGTCCTCTTCCTCCCCTACCTCATGGGCGAGCGCAGTCCCATCAACGACACCAGCGCGCGCGGCACCTTCACGGGCCTGACGATGGACTCCTCCCGCCGGGACATGGTGCAGGCCGTGATGGAGGGCGTGGCGTTTGCCATCCGCGATTCCTTCGAGGTGGCGCGTTCCCTGGGGCTTTCGATTCCGCGCTCCAAAATCTGCGGAGGCGGCGCAAAGAGCCCGCTGTGGCGCAAAATCTTCGCCAATGTGCTGGGCATCCCGCTCGACATGGTAAAGACGGAGCAGGGTCCGGGCTACGGCGCGGCGATGCTCGCCATGGTCGGCTGCGGCCGCTTTTCCTGCGTGCAGGAGGCATGCGGCGCGCTGGTCGAGGTCGCGTCCACAACCGAGCCGGATGCGGAGCTCACCGCCCGCTATGAGGCATGCTACGGGAATTTCCGCCGCCTCTACCCCGCGCTGAAGGACTTCTTCTCGGCGGTGTATACGGCGTAATCGCAAAAATCACCGGGGGTGGGTGAAGCCCGGGAAAGCGCACAAAAAAATGAACCGGCACCAAGGGTGCATGAGGGGCTTATACGAAGCCTCCCCATGTCCCGGTGCCGGTTTTTTACTGCAGCAGCGCTTTCACGGTCTGCGCCAGCAGCCTTGAGTCGATGGGCTTTGCGATATGCCCGTTCATGCCCGCATCGAAGGCCGCCCGCCTGTCCTCGTCGAAGGCGTTGGCAGTCATGGCGATGATCGGAATCCGGGACAGGGCGGGGTCGGACAGTGTGCGGATCCGTTTCGCGGCATCGTAGCCGTTGAGATTCGGCATCTGGATGTCCATGAGGATGAGATCGAAATGCCCCGCGCCTTTAGTCTTGAGCAGCTCGATGCATCGGACTCCGTCCTCCGCCGTCTCCACGTCGGCACCCAGCCCCCGAAGCAGCTCCGTTGCGATTTCGGCGTTCAGCTCGTTGTCCTCCGCCAGAAGGATCCGCCGGCCGTCGAGCCTTTCTCCGCCGTCCTCTGCCGGCTCACTCCGGCTCAGAGCCTCCTCGGGATGCTCCGCGATGCGCATTTTCATGCGGAGCGTGAAGGTCGTCCCCTTCCCCGGCGCGCTTTGGACCGTGATCGTGCCGCCCATCAGATCGACGAGCTTTTTCACGATGGCCATGCCCAGTCCCGTGCCCATGATGCGCGACTGAGTGGTGTTGCGCTCTCTGGTAAATGTCTCAAACAGATGCTTCTGGAACTCCTCCGACATGCCGATGCCGGTGTCGGCAATCGTGCAGATATAGCTGCCGTACGCAGGGTCGTCCGAGGGATGCTCGCGCAGGACGATGTCGATTTTTCCGCCCTCCGGCGTGTACTTGATCGCGTTGGAGATGAGATTCAGGAAGATTTCGCGGATCTTCTGCGGATCCGTATAGACGTACCGGTGCGTCACGTCGATCGTCCGCGTGACCTCCAGCCGCTTTTTGCGGGCATCGTTTTCGAACACGACGTAGGAGCTTTTGCTCTCAAGATCCGTGAGGCTCTCCTCCACGGTATCGCGTCCGCTGTCGATTCGGGCGATTTCCAGAACGTTGTTGATGAGCCCAAGAAGGTATTCGCCCGAGACGCGCATCTTTTCCGTGTACTCCGCAAGCTTTTCCGGATCCGTGAGGTTTTTGCGCATGAGCTCATTGAAGCCCAGAACGGCATTCATCGGCGTGCGGATGTCGTGCGACATGTTGAAGAGGAAGGTGCTTTTCGCGGCGTTCGCCTCCTCGGCGGCACGGCGCAGCTCCTCCTTTTCCGCAAGCTCCCTGCGCTGGCGGCGGATGTACAGAATCAGCAGAATGATCGCGGCACCTGCGGCAAGGGTGCCAAGCAGCGCGATTTCGCGCATGTGGTTTCTTATGTAGTCCCGCGTTGTATAGGTATAGAACGCGTTGATATATTTATAGGAGCGCTCATAGCCATAGGACGTGCCCAGCACATTGAGCCCCCGGTTCAGCAGCACCAGCAGTGCGCGGTTTCCCCGGGCGACGCCGAAGCATTTGCCCGTTCCCTCGCCGAGCTGCACATACGGCAATCCGCTGTATCTTGCCTGAGCCGTGACGTACTGCACGCGCAGGGCATCCATGACCGTGCCGTCCGCCTGCCCGAGCAGCACCGCATCCAGGCATTCCCGAATGGTCGGGTAATACATGATTTCCGCATCCGGAAAAACCTGCTTCGTATAGTCGTCCTGCAGGATATTGTTCTCGTTGACGGCCAGAGTACGGACATCTTCCTTTTCGCAGGCCTCCGTGCAGAACAGGGCGCCCGCATCGGTTATGACCTCCGCTGTGGCACTGATGTCGGACTGCTCCAGTCTCCAGCGGTCGGAGCTCACCGGGAATCCGATGTCAATCTCCCCCGACGTCAGAGCATTGACGATGCTCTGATAGCTCGTGTACTCGACGTACTGAATCCCGGGCACCGTGTCCAGCTCCAGCGTTTCGAAAATTCCGGTCACGACATCCGTCACGACACCCGCCGCCTGTCCGTTTTCGGTCGCGGAATAGGGCAGATAGTTTGCCATGTATCCGACCCGGATCACGGGATGGGCACTCAGCCAGTCGTTTTCCTCCTTCGTGAGCGTCCGGGTGCTGTATGAGGAGCCGTAGGTATCGTACTGCAGCTCCTGCAGTGCATACGGCTCGACGGCGTTCATGTAGCCTATGGCTTCCTCAAGCTCAAGAAGAAGATCCGTGCGCGTGAGGCTGACCGCCAGATAGGACGGCTCCTCGCCGAGCGCGACTGCGGCGGCAATGTCGGGAGCGTCCGACGCGCCGGACAGCGTCCGGGGCTCCAGGTCGATGTCGCCGGCCTCAAAGGCCCGGCGCAGCTC
>CAVGLF010000113.1:0-6580 GCA_963630045.1 Butyricicoccaceae bacterium
CGGTCACGCCTTCGTTCACCGTCAGAATGCTGCCCGAGACCGAGCCGCCCGTCCAGCCCGAGGCCTTGGCCGTGTCGAAGCCCGGGAGCGCGGAGAGGTCGAAGCGGCGGTCAGCCGGCAGCGTCAGCGAGCGCGCGATGTTTTCGTGTTTGAAGGTCGTGAGCTTGGTGCAGCCCGCGAGGTCGAGCGAAGTCAGAGCATTATTGCCGCAATTGAAGCTTGTGAGGCTTACATTTTTCGAAACATCGATGGAGGTCAGAGCGTTGTATGAGCAGTTGAGCGTTGTGAGCTTCGTGCAGGTGCTGACGTCCAGGGCGGTAAGCGCACCACGGTAGCACTGAAGATTCGTCAGCGCAGTGCAGCCGGAGACATTGAGCGATGAAAGCTTCGGGTTTTCGTGGACTTTGAGTTCCTTCAGCTTGGTGCAGCCGGACACATTGACGGACGTGAGCTGCGCGGTGTCATAGCAGTGCAGCGTGGTCAGCGTAGTGCATCCGCTGACATCCAGCACGGTCAGTGCGGAGCCGTAGCTCTTGATGGTCGTAAGCGCTGTGCATCCGCTGACATCCAGTGATTCAATCGGCGTGTTGTAGAAGGCAATCGAGGTGAGAAAGGTCAGGTGCTCGATGCCCTTGAGAGATTTGACCGTCGAATTCTCCAAGCTGATGGAGATGACTTTCTTTATCTCGTTCAACGTCAGCGTACCGTCCTTGTCGCCGGATTTTTCCGTGACATACGCCCGGAAGGCATCATCCGGGAAGTTGGCCGCATCGATGGGGACGGCGGCTGCGGCGGATGCGGGGGCGGGCAGCAGGGTGAAAAGCAGAGCGAGGCATACAAACAGGCAGATCGGTCGCTTCGTCTTCATAAGGCTCCTCCGAATGAAAAAATCGGGGCAGGACAGCCCGCTTTGAATGGAACAGAATGCACAAAACCGGTTCACGGCAAGGCCATTATATCAAAGGATCCGGGGGAAAGTCAATCCCCCTTATGAGGGAGCGGGAGGCGTGCGGAGGGGCGTGCGGAACAAAAAAAGGGGGGAGAAAAAAGAGGCGCGCTCTCTTGCTTTACAAGTCCCGGAAGTTTCGTTATAATAGGATATGACCGGTGCGGACGCCCGGCCGGGGGGAAAAAAATAAGCCCCTTTCCCCCGGTGCGCGGCAGAGCGCGGCTCCCCTCCCTTCTTTGGGGGAGAGGGGGGAACGGGAGAGGAAGAGGACTTTTTTCCCCCCGAAAAAAAGGGAGAAGGATTTTAAAAAGAGCCATGGAAATTGAATTCAAATACCGGGTTTTGCCCGAGCAGTTCGATGCCGTACGCGCCGATCCTCTGCTGCGCGGAGCCGTGTGCATCCGCATGGATGCGCGCTACTTCGATACGCCCACGGGCGCGGTGCGCGCGGCCTCCGTCACGCTGCGGCTGCGCCGCGAGTCGCCCGAGGGGGAGGAGGGCGCGCTCATCTGCTGCGTGAAAACGCCTGCGCCCGGCGACCGCTCCGAGCTGGGGCTGCGCCGCCGCATGGAGTACGAATGCGAGGCCGGCAGCGTGGAGGACGCGCTCCCGGGACTCCGGGCGCAGGGGCTGGACTGCACGGCGCTGTACGCCGCCGTCCGTGAGGGGCTCATCGTCTCCGCGCACATCCGCTACACCCGTCTGCAGGCGCTGGTCTGCTCCGGGGATTCCTCCTTCACCGTCTGTCTGGATCGCGGCATGCTGGGGAATCAGCCCTTCGCCGAGGTCGAGGTTGAGCATAAATCCGGCGACATGGCCGTGACGCAGGAGGCCGCTCACGCGATGGCTGCCCGCTACGGACTCGTCCCGGAGACGCGCGGGAAGTATGCGCGCGCACTGCAATGGCAGGGCTGACGCATGAGGAGGCCGCCCGAAGGGCGGCTGCGGGGCAGGGAAACCGCGCCCATACGCCGCGCTGCAAGTCCGTGCGCTCCATCCTGCGCGAAAACCTCTGCACCGTCTTCAATCTGGTCAATTTTCTGCTTGCGGCGGCGGTTCTGTCCGTCGGCTCGTATAAGAACGCGCTCTTTCTGGGCGTGGTGTTCTCGAATCTCGCCATCGGCATCATCCAGGAGCTCCGCGCAAGGCAGGCGGTGCTCAGACTGGAGCTTCGGGCGGTGTCTCCCGTGCGCACGCTGCGCTCGGGGGAGGAGGTCTCCCTTGCGCCGGAGGAGCTTGTGCTGGGCGATGCCGTGCATCTGCGTGCAGGGGAGCGCGTCCCCGCCGACGCGCGGATTCTGGAGGGCTTCTGCGAGGCCGATACGGCGGCGCTTACGGGGGAGGGCGAGCCGCGCGGCTTCGCTCCGGGCGATGTGCTGGACGCGGGGTTCATCCTCACCTCGGGATCCGTTCTGGCCGGGCTGACGGCGGTCGGCGACGACTGCCGCATCGCGCAGATCGCGGCCTCCGCACGGACGCATAAGCCCGCGAAATCGGAGATCATGGTCACGCTGGAGCGGCTGGTCAGCGTCATGGGGATTCTCATTCTGCCCCTGGGCGCGCTGCTTTTATGGCGGCAGACGCGGCTGTCCCCGTGGCCCGAGGCCATCGTCTCCACGGCGGCCTCCCTGATCGCGATGATCCCGGAGGGGCTGATGCTTCTGACCTCCTCCGTGCTGGCGGTCGCCGTCGTGCGCCTTTCCGCAAAGCAGGTGCTGGTGCGGGAGCTTGCGTCCATCGAGAGTCTGGCGCGTGTGGATACGCTGTGTCTGGACAAGACCGGCACGCTCACGGAGGGCGACATGGATGTCCGCTGTATCCTGCCGCTCGGAGACCGCTCCGGGGGCGAGCTTCGCGCCGTGCTGTCGCGCCTTACGGGCGTGCTGGACGAATGCTCCCCCACCTGGCAGGCGCTCTGCCGCGCCTGTCCTCCGGACAGGACGGCGAAGGCAGACGAGCTCCTCCCCTTTTCCTCCGAGCGCAAGCGCTCCGGCGCCCGCTTCGGGGAGACGGTCTGGGTGCTCGGCGCGCCGCGCAGGCTCTGCCCCGGCAATCCGCGGGTGGAGGAGGTGCTTTGCGCGCACGAGCCCTCGTGGAGATGGCTCCTTCTCGGACGCGCGGATGCGCCGGACGCGCCGTTCGTGCGTCCCGAGGCGCTCATCGCGCTGACGGACCGCGTGCGTCCCTCTGCGCCCGGAACGATGGAGTACTTTACGCGTCAGGGCGTGAGGCTTCTGGTCATCTCCGGAGACGATCCCGATACGGTGTCGGCCATCGCCGCCGGGGCAGGCGTGCCCCATGCGTCGTCGCGCATCGATGCATCCCTGCTCGACACCCCGGAAAAGCTCCGTGCGGCCTGCGAGCGGTACACCGTGTTCGGGCGCGTGACGCCGGAGCAGAAGAGGGCGCTGGTGGAGGCGCTGCAGCAGGCGGGGCATACCGTAGCCATGACGGGCGACGGCGTAAATGATGTGCCCGCGCTGCGTTCGGCGGACTGCGGCATCGCCATGGCCTCCGGCACGGAGGCCGCCCGCGCCGTGGCAAAGCTCGTCCTGGTCGGCTCCGACTTCGACGCGCTTCCGTCGGTCGTCGCGGAGGGGCGGCGCAGCGTGAATAACCTCCAGCGCTCGGCCTCGCTCTTTCTGGTGAAGACGATGTACGCCGCGGCTCTTGCCGTTCTCTTTGCCGTGCTTCCGTGGGAGTATCCCTTCATCCCCGTCCAGATGACGCTGTGCAGCGTTGCGACCATCGGCACTCCGTCCTTCCTGCTGGCGCTGGAGCCGAACCGCGAGCGCATCCGGGGACGATTCCTCGATGCCGTGCTGCGGCATGCGCTTCCCTCGGCGCTCAGCGTCGTCGTGATGATTCCGGCGGCGGAGCTTCTCGCACGGGGACTCGGACTGCCGGAGCAGGAGCTTGCGACCGCCTGCGTCGGCATTCTGGGCGCGGCGGGTCTGTCGCAGGTGAGGCGCGTCTGCGTGCCGCGCACGCCGTGGCGCGCGGCGGTCTTCTGCGGCATGTGCGCGATTTTCGCCCTGGGGTACCTTCCCCTCTCGTCCTTCTTCGAGCTGACGCCCCCGCTGTCGCGCACGCTTCTGTGCCCCGTCACCTTCGTTCTCACGGCGGCCTTCGCGGAGGCTCTGGCGCGTGCTTTCAGGCGGAGCAGGCCGGAAGGCCCCGCATAAGGGGGGCTTCCCGTACACGGCAAGGCCTCCGCACACGAGAAATTTTCCCGTGTGCGGAGGCCTTTTTTTGACGGCAGGGATGCTTTCCTGCGGCGCGGATATTACGCCTCCGCGCCGAGGTCGATCATCATCTGGTGATGCCGCCATACCTGCTCACGTTCGTCGAGGAACTGCTCACGCGGAAGATCTCCGTAGGCTCCCTGCCCCTCGAACTCCGTGCAGATGTAGCCGTCCCAGCCGCTTTTTCTGAGGATATCGAAGACCTCGCGGTACAGCGTGGCGGGCTCGTGGTAATGCCCCGGATTTCCGGGGATTTCGACCATGTTGTGCGCCTTGCCGTGGAAGGCCATCACATGGGGCATGATGTCCAGAAGATCCTCGGGAGCCGCGCACAGATGCCCCGTAAAGCGTCCGAGAAGCCCGGGGGTGAGGCGGCTTGAGTACTTTTCATGCACGATGCGCGAGAAATCGGCGGTTCTCGCCGTCGTCGCCATGACCTGGGCAAGCTCCTCTGAAAGCGCCCCTGCAAGCTCTGCGTCCTCCCGTGCCAGCTCGCGCAGGGTCTTCAGAACACCCCCGTAGTACGGACCGTCGCAGAAGATGCCGAAGTCGGGGATGAAGCCCACGCGGTCGGTGCCGACCTTTTCAATCCACTCCATCGTGTCGTAGACCGAGCGCTCGCAGTTTTCGCGGAACTTGTTGATCTTTTCACGCCCGGGCTTGATGGGCAGCGGCGCGTGAATCTCCCAGCCGAACTTCACATCCAGCTTCTCCGCAAGCTCCAGACAGCGCTCGGAGACCTCGTTGGGCAGCGAGGACATGGTGCGGACGTGCCGGAACCCCAGCTCCGCCGCAAGCCTCAGATCCTGCTTTAAGACCTCTGCCGCTTCTCCGTAGGTCATCACATGGTCGCGCCAGAACATGGTATCGAGAAAGCTGTCCAGCGAGACGGGCTTCATGTCGTAGCGCGCGATGGCATGCCGCCACTCCGCGACCCACTCGTCTGAGGGGAAGGGATAGTCGCGTACGACGTTCATGTCGATGATTTCGACGCCGTCGCATTTCAGATGATCGTGCAGCTCGACGATCATGTCCTTATAATCCATCTCGTCAAAGAAATCCGCCTGCTGGTAGCTGTAAAATGAAACGCCTCTTCTTATGGCCATCGTATGTTCCTCCCCAAATCCGCAGTCAGAATGCTCACGCGAGCTCCATGTCGAACTCAAGCCTTGTATCCCACAGGGGTCTGCCCATCATGCCCCGCATGTCCTTGGGCTCGGGGCAGTTTTTCGCGTACTCTTCATCGGTCGGCTGCCAGCCGTAGGCGTTCAGACCGCCCTGAATGATGGTGATGTGATGCCGCCCCGCCGCAAGTCCTCCGGGACACGCCACATGGATCGTCGCGTAATCCTTATAGTTCCACATCTCGAAGTACGCCTTCGCGCACTCATCCCAGGTGCGGATCTTCCCGTTGATCTCGAAGCGCTGTGCGTCCAGCGGATACTCCACGCCGTCGACCTCGACATAATAGCCGCGCATGAGGCAGACGAACAGCCCGCGGTACTGCGCCACGTGCACGTCGAACGCAAAGCCCGTGACCTCGCCGTCCGCGCACTCGTTGCGCAGGCTGCCTGCCCGGATGATGTATCTGTCATAATAGCTCATCGTGTACCGATTCCCCTTTTCACTTGTATTTTGCCCCGGAAGATATTTATATTATATAGAGAACATTCCGTCAGTTCCACCTAAAATCCGACATAATCAGCGCGGTATATTGTGCCGTAATGAGAGGCGTCCGGGAACAGCGCAAAAATCGTTCATCGGTTTTGGACACTCTTCGCTTACGGGCGAGGGGGAGGAGGAAAAAAGTCTTGCAATTTCCGTCTCCGTTTGTTATAATATCGGCATGCGTGCCCCGGTAGCTCAGCTGGATAGAGCGTCCGCCTCCTAAGCGGAAGGCCAGCGGTTCGAATCCGCTCCGGGGTGCCAGCGCAGGTCGGAAAGTCGAGTCGATTTTCCGGCCTGCTTTTTTTCCCGGCGGCTGTTAGCAGAATTTCTGATTTTATCTAATCAGGAAGAGCGTTTTGCTAACGGCGATTTTGAGCTCTCTTTGGGTTTCCACCTAATAAAGGCGGATGGTTTCATTACAGCCTGAGCAAAATACGGTGGGTTTATGCCAAATTCCTGCTCACGCTGGAACTTTCAGATGTTTTTTGGCTCAGTTTGCTGACGTAATTAGAAAAAGTGCCTCGATCCATCTAACGAATCAAGACACTTTTCTGATGGCTTAATTTATTTACAGCTTTTTGGCCAGGGCGCCGGGCAAAGCTGCGATTTCCGGGTTCCCGGGCATTTTGGAAAGCGCTTTTGGAGTAAGTTCATCCGGAAGATCAATTTGCGGCTGCACCCCCATAGCCCCCCGGCCCCTGCTCCGTCCCCCTGCCCT
>CAVGLF010000114.1:0-6410 GCA_963630045.1 Butyricicoccaceae bacterium
ACCTTGCCCCCTACGGACGCTGAGGGCGGGAGGGAGGGGAGAGTATCCCAGATTGTATCACGAAAGGGGGCAGCCTGGCAAGTCCCGTGCCCAAAATCGGGCGGCGGGTCTTTTTTTTAAAATCCCGCCGGGGCTTGCAATCCGTCCCGGTGCGTGATACCATAGACCGTGCAGGGGGACGTTTGCCCCATGACTGAATGTACGAGGAGGCTTTTTGAAAAGACCATGATTCTGTGCTTTTCCGGAACGGGCAACAGCCGTTACATCGCAAGACGGATTGCGGACGCGCTGCAGGACGGGATAACGGATCTGAACGCGAAAATCAAGGCCGGGGACACAAGCCCGGTGCGCACCGGACGCAGCTGCATCGTCGTGACGCCGACCTATGCCTGGCGCATTCCGCGGGTTGTATCGAAGTGGCTTTCCGAAACGGAGCTTCCCTCCGCACGGCGCATCTGGTTTGTGATGGACTGCGGCAGCGAGATCGGCCATGCGGCGGCATACAACCGCCGGCTTGCACGGGAAAAGAACCTGGAGTATATGGGCACGGCGCAGATTATCATGCCGGAAAACTACATCGCCCTGTTCAACGCTCCGGAGGTGAAGGAGGCGGGACGGATCGTACGGGAGGCGGAGCCCGTGATCGGTCATGCGATTGCGGCGCTGAAGGCGGAAGAGCCCTTCCCCGAGCCTGCGGTCCGTCTCCTCGACCGCGTCCTGAGCGGCCCGGTCAATCCCGCATTTTACCGGTTTATCGTGAGTGCCGATGCGTTTCGCGCGGGGGATGCCTGCATCGCCTGCGGTCAGTGCGCCGCAAACTGCCCGATGAACAATGTCACGCTCACGGACGGAAGGCCGGTATGGGGCAGGAAGTGCACCCATTGCATGGCCTGCATCTGCTACTGTCCCGCCGGGGCGATTGAGTACGGCACGAAGAGCGCGGGAAAGCCGCGGTACCATTTCGAGGAGCTGAGGATGCGCTAGCGCCGTGGGGGGCTTCAGGCCTTCCCCCCACGGGGGAAAAAAGGAAAAGCGTCCCCCGGGGGGGGGACGCTTTTTTCGTATCGGGGAAAAAGAGGGATCGAGAGGGGGGAAAAAGCCCTTACTGCCCCAGTCCGCGCGCCTTGCAGGCCGCGACCAGACGGGAGAGGGCGACGATGTTCGCGCCCAGACGCAGCGTCGTATGATAGCGGTGCGCCGTGTCCCAGACCTCCGCGAAGGCCTGGCGCATCTTCTTTTCGAGCATGGCATTGACCTCGCTCTCGTCCCAGTACATATTCTGCAGGTTCTGCACCCACTCGAAGTAGGAGACGACCACGCCGCCGCCGTTGGCAAGGATGTCCGGCACGACGTAGGTGCCCTTTTCGGCGAAGATCGCATCGGCCTCGACGGTCGTCGGACCGTTCGCGCCCTCGACGATGAGGGGCGCCTTCACCTGAGCGGCATTCTCCGCGGTGAGCTGATTCTCCAGAGCCGCCGGCACCAGCAGATCGACATCCGCGCACAGCACGTCCGCGCCGGAGCAGTGCACGACGCCGGGCGCATCATAGGTATCCAGGAAGTTCCGGTTTACATAACAATGGTTGTAGATCGCCTCGATGTCGAGACCCCCGGGGCAGAGGACGCCGCCGGAGACATCGGCCAGAGCCGTCACGCGGCAGCCCTCGCGATAGAAGAGGAGCGCCGCCGTACCGCCGACATTGCCCATGCCCTGCACGGCGACCGTCGCGTCGGAGAGCTTCCTCCCGAGCCGCGCGAAGAGCTCACGCGCGGTGAAGAGGACGCCGCGTCCCGTCGCCGCGCCGCGTCCCTCGGAGCCGCCGATGGCGATGGGCTTGCCCGTGACGACGCCGGGGACGGCGCGTCCCTCGAGCTTGGAGTAGGTGTCCATAATCCAGCCCATCATCTCGGCATTCGAGCCGACGTCCGGCGCGGGAATGTCGCGCTCGGGTCCGATGAGGGGATGGATGGCCTCGGTATAGCGGCGCGTCAGCCGCTCCAGCTCGGCATGCGAGAGGGTGCGGGGATCGACCTTGACCGCGCCCTTGGCTCCGCCGTAGGGGATGTTGGCGACGGCGCACTTCAGGCTCATCCACGCCGCCAGCGCCTTGACCTCGTCGATGTTGACCATCTGGTGGAAGCGGATGCCGCCCTTGCACGGGCCGCGGGAGGAATTGTGCTGGACGCGGTAGCCTTCGAAGACCCGCACCGAGCCGTCATCCATGCGGACGGGCAGCGCCACCTTCAGCTCGCGCTCGGGGTAGCGGAGCACCTCGTACTCACCGCGCTCCAGACCCGCCATGTCCGCAGCCTTTTCCAGAACGTTCAGCATATTCTCATAGGGATTGTACCGTTCAGCCATGGTAAACTCATACCTCCCGAAATTTTTGGAACCCCCGCACCCTGCGGGGCTTTTTGTCAACATCTACATCGTAGCACGATTTTCGGGATTCGTCTAGTGCAAAACTTACGAAGAAATATGCAAAAACGAATAAGTTCAAGCGATGCACGAAAAACGTGCAGGAAAGATTGCATTCCACAGAGCGCCCTCCACCCGTACTCCGGAGCGGGGTTTCCCCGCGTTTTTCGCAAAAATCCGCGCCATAAACGCGCGGAGGGACATGGTATAAAGATTTTTTATGAGGCATAAAATTACTTGCATAACGCGAAAGGGCATGCTATAATAGGGGCGTTTTGAAGATAATGGGGAAATATAGGAGAAAAATGAAAATCGGTGTTTTTTATCACCACCTGCAGGATGCTGCGGTGCAGCAGGGGTGGGAGACGGAGGAGGCGCTTTCCCGGGCGCGGAGCCTCGGCATTGAGGGTGTGGACATCAACTTCGATGCGGGCGAGGATCCCTGTGCGCTGAAAAAGCGGCTGGACGCCGCGGGGCTCGAGGCCGTGAGCCTCTACAGCCGCTTCCGCTTCGGGGAATCCCCGGAAGAGGAACACGCGCACCGCTTTGCCGATGCCGCGTCGTACCTCGGCGCGCAGAGGCTTCTGTGCATCCCGGGCTTTCTGGAATCGGATTCGGACAGAATCGCACAGCTTGAGCGTATGCGGGAGAATCTGCGCGCGCTCTGCGTATACGCGCGGGAGCGGGGCATCACGGTGACGCTGGAGGACTTCGACCGGGACAGCGCGCCCTATGCCGACACGCGCGGCCTTCTGTACTTTCTGGATGCGATTCCGGAGCTCGGACTGACGTTTGACACGGGCAACTTCCGCTTTGCGGGGGAGGACGTATGCGCGGCCTACGATGCGCTGCGCGGGCGCATCGTGCATGTGCATCTGAAGGACCGCGCGGCAGACGGTGTCTGGGGAGGTCCTGCGACGATTTCGCGCACGGGCGAGCTCCTCTACCCCTGCGCTGCGGGCTCGGGGATGCTGCCGCTGGGAGCGGTCATACGGAGGCTTCGGCAGGACGGATATACGGGTTTTGTGACCATCGAGCATTTCCGCGTCCGGGACGTATGGACGGCGGTATGCCGCTCGGCGGAATGGCTGGAAGACCGGATACGCACGGAATCGGAATGTGAGGGAACAATATGAGTATTTTTGATGTATTGACCATGATCGGAGGCCTGTGTCTGTTCCTGTTCGGCATGAACATCATGGGACAGGCGCTGGAGCGCCGCGCGGGCGGAAAGCTGCGCACCCTCCTGGGGAAGATGACGGGCAGAAAGCTCATGGGCTTTCTCACGGGTCTGGCCATCACGTCGGTGATTCAGAGCTCGTCGGCGACGACGGTCATGGTCGTCGGCTTCGTCAACTCCGGACTCATGACGCTGCGGCAGGCCATCAACGTCATCATGGGCGCGAACGTCGGCACGACGGTCACGGCGTGGCTGCTGTCCTTAAGCGGCATCAGCAGCGACGCGGCGTGGGTGCAGCTTCTCAAGCCCACGTCCTTCACCCCCGTTCTCGCCCTCATCGGCATCATCCTGTACATGTTCTGCAAGGATGACCGCCGCCGCGATTCCGGCATGGTGCTTCTGGGCTTTGCGACGCTGATGTTCGGCATGGACACCATGAGCAGCGCCGTTGCGGGGCTTGCCGACGTGCCGGCCTTCCGCGAGCTCTTCCTGATGTTTACGAATCCCGTTCTCGGCGTGCTCGCGGGCGCCGTACTGACGGGCATCATCCAGTCCAGCTCCGCCTCCGTCGGTATCCTGCAGGCACTGGCCGTGACGGGCGGCGTGAGCTACGGCGCGGCGATCCCGATCATCATGGGTCAGAACATCGGCACCTGCGTGACGGCGCTGCTGTCCTCCGTCGGCACGAGCAAGAACGCCCGCCGCGCGGCTCTGGTGCACCTGAGCTTCAACGTGATCGGCACGGCGGTCTGTCTTGCGATCTTCGCCGTCATCCGCGCGATCTTCGCGCCCGCTCTGCTCTCGGAGGCCGCGACCATGTCCGGCATCGCCGTGGCGCACTCCGCGTTTAATATCTTCTGCACGGCGCTGCTGCTGCCCGCCTCCGGGCTGCTGGAAAAGCTGGTCGTCCGGCTGATTCCGGATGACAAAAAGCCCGAGCAGGAGCAGGAGCTGGACGAGCGACTGCTGGCAACGCCTCCGCTTGCGCTGGAGCAGAGCCACATCATCGCGACGGACATGGCGATGTACGCCATCTCCGCCATGCGCGACGCCATCGCCTCCCTGGAAGAGTACACGCCCGAGCGTGCGCAGGACATCCGCGACGCGGAGAACCGGACGGATCACTACGAGGACATCCTGGGCTCCTACCTCCTGAAGCTGAGCGCGAAGCAGGTGCTGGGCAATTCGGAAAGCGAGGAGGTCACGGAGCTTCTGAAGCTCATCGGCGACTTCGAGCGCATCAGCGACCACGCGGTGAACGTCATCGAGTCCGTCGAGGAGCTGCGGGACAAGGGACTGCGGTTCTCCGACCCCGCGAAGCGTGAGCTGAAGGTGCTCACGAGCGCGGTGCTGGAGGTGCTCTCGGACGCTCAGGAGGCGTTTGCGAAGCAGGATCTGGACGCCGCGGCGAAGGTCGAGCCGCTGGAGCAGGTCATCGACCGACTGAAAGAGCAGCTGCGCACCAATCACATCCTGCGCATGAAGAAGGGCGAATGCTCCACCGAGACGGGCTTCGTCTGGTCGGATCTTCTGACGAATCTCGAGCGCGTGTCGGATCACTGCTCGAACATCGCCGGCTGCATCATCGACATGCAGCACCACAACCTGAACCTGCACGAGAGCCTGCAGGCCAGCCGCTCGGGCGGCGCCGCCTACGAGCGCGCCTATGCGGAATTCGCCAAAAAGTACGCCGTCGAGGAAGCGAAGTAAGCACATTCCGGAGAGAAATAAGCACAAACGTGAAAGCCGTCCCGAAAAACTCAATCGGGACGGCTTTTTGTGACTTTTACCCGCTTGACGGGACGAAAAAAATGAGTATGATAGTATTGGCTCCCGGGGGGGCAATGGAGCCTTCGGGTGACGAAAACGGATGCATCGGGCATCCTCACGCGAAACTGATTGTAAGGACAAAAGCGAGTCCCTCAAAGGAGGAACCTGGTTATTTTGGAACAGACGGACATGTTCGGGCGTGACAGGATCTGGAGGATTCTGTTCCGCCTTGCGCCGCCGGTGATGCTGGCGCAGCTCATTCAGGCATTGTACAACATCGTGGACAGCCTCTTCGTCGGGCATTACTCGGGCTCGGGACTGACGGCGCTGTCCATCATCTATCCCGTCCAGCTTCTGATGATCGCGCTGGCCGTGGGCACGGGCGTGGGCATCAACACCGTCATGGCGGCGCGTCTGGGCACGGGCAGGCCGCGGGAGGCGGACGAGTACGCGGGCGTGGGTACGCCGCTGGCTGTCGTGATGTGGGCGGTCTTCGCCGCCGTGGGCTGGGCGGCCATGCCCCTCTACGCGCGGATGTCCACAGCCTCCGAGGACGTCATCCGCGACGTCACGGTCTACGGACGCATCGTCTGCGTATTCAGCTTCGGCCTGTTCCTGGAAAGCATCTGGACGAAGGTGCTGCAGTCCTGCGGCGACATGAAGACGCCGATGCTGGCGCAGATTCTGGGCGCGGTGACGAACATCGTGCTGGATCCCATCCTGATCTTCGGCCTTCTTGGCCTTCCCGAGATGGGCATCGCCGGAGCCGCGGCGGCGACCGTCGCGGGGCAGATTGTGGCGGCGCTGGTCGTCATGAAAAAGGGCTTCAGACCCTCTCCGGCGCGGGCGGTCTACCCGCATCACACGGGGCTGATCTTCCGTCTGGGGCTTCCGAATATTCTGATGCAGTCGGCGTATACCTTCTACATCCTGGGGCTGAATCTGATCCTCTCGACCTTCTGCGACGAGGCGGTCACGGCGCTGGGACTCTATTACAAGTGGCAGACCTTCTTCTTCATCCCGCTGGGGGCGATGCAGACC
>CAVGLF010000115.1:0-6326 GCA_963630045.1 Butyricicoccaceae bacterium
GTCATCGTCGTCATCGTGATGGTGATGATGGTGTGCCTCCTCCGCCAGCTTTTCCAGCTCCAGCGCGATGGAGGTTCTCTTTTCCATAGCCTCCTCGATCTGCGCACCGGTCAGCTCCGTCCACGGCGTGGTGACGATCACGGCATCGCCGTTGTGCTCACGGATGAGCGCGACGCAGGTGTCGAGCTTTTCCTCGCTCATGCCGTCCGTACGCGACAGGATGATGGTATTGGCGGTTTCGATCTGGTTGTTGTAGAACTCGCCGAAGTTCTTCATGTACATTTTGCACTTTGTCGCATCCGCCACGGTGACGAAATTGCCGAGCTTCACCTCGTCAGACGTCACGCGCTGCACGGCGCTGATGACATCGGAGAGCTTGCCGACGCCGGAGGGCTCGATGAGGATGCGGTCGGGCGCATACTCCGCCACGACCTTCTCCAGCGCCCGTCCGAAATCGCCCACCAGCGAGCAGCAGATGCAGCCGGAGTTCATCTCGGTGATGGCGATGCCGGCCTCCTGCAGAAAGCCGCCGTCGATGCCGATCTCGCCGAATTCATTCTCAATCAGCACCAGCTTCTCGCCGGAATAGGCTTCCTTGATCATCTTCTTGATGAGCGTCGTCTTACCCGCGCCCAGGAATCCGGAATAGATATCAATTCTGGTCATAGTAATCCCTTCTCGCAAAATTTCTTAACTGGAATATTATAGCACGTCCGTCAAGCTCCCGCACATTCTTTTTGCAAGTTTTACTTTTCCTTCACATTTTCGTGAGCGGGGTTTCCTCCCCGGTTCTCCTCTCCCTCCCCTCTTTCCTCTCCCGCAGCGCCGCCGTTCAGATACGTCCTGTTCTGCCCCCGGCGGGCAGAACAGGGGGGCTTCATTTTTTTGCTTGTTTTTTTCTTGACAAATGCTTTTTTGGGGACTATACTTCTTATGTGAACGCGTTCATTTAAGGAGAATACGATTGCCGAAGGTTATTGAACATATCAGAGAGCAGCTGATGCTTGAGGTCAGACGGCAGATTGCCCAGAGGGGCTATTCCGAAACGACGGTGCGCTCGGTCGCCGCCGCGTGCGGAGTCGGCGTCGGAACCGTATATAACTATTTTGAATCCAAGGATATGCTTGTGGCATCGATCATGGCGGAGGACTGGAAGCTCCTGCTTGAGCGCGCCAGGAGTGCCGCCCCCTCGGGCGCCCGGGAGACCGTGCGGCTCGTATATGACCTGCTGAAGCGCTTTCTGGAGGAGCATCGGACGCTGTTTTCGGATCCCGGAGCCGCGCGGAAATACTCGCTGGTCTTTTCCGAACGGCACGGACTTCTGCGCGGGCAGATTGCGGATCTTCTCCTGCCTCTGTGCCCCGGCGGCAGTACCGAGCCTGCGTTTCTCGCACAATTCATCGCGGAATCCCTCATTACCTGGTGTACGGCGGGCGTACCGTTCGAGGAACTGTACCCCGTTGTGGAAAAATTGCTGTAGGCCGTGACAGAGTATCCTTTTCCCTCACAGCCGCAGAAAATATAAGGAGTGAATTCTCATGAGCAGCTTTGAAAACCTTCGCATTGTGGACAATTTCTATCAGACCTCCCTGTTCTTCCCCATGCCGACGGTGATCATCAGCACCCTCTGCGAGGACGGCTCGACGACGCTGGGACCCTACTCCCTCGTCCAGCCCTACTATGTCGCGGGCAAGGACTACTACGCCATGCTTCTGTCCTGCCGCAACTCCTCCAACACCGCCCAGAACATCCTGCGCAACGGCAAGTGTGCCATCAGCTTCATCGACGACAATCCCCGATCCTTCAAGGAGGCCGTAAAGCTCTCCTGGCCGGGCGACAAGCCGTCGGACAAGATGCCCAAGTGCAATTTCCGTCTGGAAAAGGGCATCGTCGAGGAGGAAACCGGCGAAAAGCGCCCCATGGTGCTCACCGACGCGATTCAGGCGATCGAATGCACCTGGATGCGCGAGCTTGACGGAGCGGACAAGGATGTGCCCGGCGAGCTTTCGGGATATGAGCCCCCCTATCACGATTTCAACGGAATCACCAGCAAATTCGGCGCGCACTTCATTCTCCGTGTGGATAAGATTCTCATGAAGAAGAAGTACAGCACCGCGATCATCAACGGCGTGCGGGCCAAGGACTTCCCGCCCCTTCCCGTCGATTACGGCTACCGCGATTCCAAAAACTTCTGGTTCCACAGAAAGAGCCGCATGAGAGCCGAGCTCCTGCAGGTGCGCCGCGCGACGCTGGAGTCCGTGCGCTATGCCGCGGACCGCGTCGACGACAAGGTCAAGTTCACCGACGATGCTCTGGAGACGATTCTCGGCGTGCCGCGCGTCTTCCTGCCGACCGTCCTCAAGGGCTGTGTCCAGTGGGCTCGTGAAAACAACGTCGAGCTTGTCACGGCGGAGCACATGAAGATCATCAACGACAAGCGCGCGAAGGAAAAGAGCAAAAAGTAAAATAAGCGCAGGAGAGCATCCCCCCCGTTTTTTTTAAAAGGGGGGACATGCCGCGGCCGTACACAAAACGGCTCGGGAAAACAACAAATCATTACAGGGAGGAACATATATCATGAAGGTCGTACTTGCCGGAGCTTTCGGCAATCTCGGAACGGAAATACTGAAGGTGCTCGTGCAGTCGGGGCATGAGGTCATCGCCGCCGACTTGAAGGAAAAGCCCGTCGAGGGAATTTCGGGGAAGTACCGCTTCGTCTCGATCGATGCGACGAATCCCGATACCCTCAAGGGTCTGTGCGACGGAGTCGATGTCGTGATCACCACCATGGGACTGACCGGCGCCTCCACAAAATTCACCTCCTATGACATCGACTACAGGGGCAACATGAACCTGTACAACGAGGCAAAGTCGGCGAATGTACGGAAGTTCAACTACATTTCGGTCATCTCCTGCGACGAGAAGGGCGCGGAAGAGGTACCCATGCTCCATGCGAAGTACATGGTCGAGCAGGAAATCAAGAAGCAGCCGATGGATTATGTCATCTACCGTCCGACGGGCTACTTCTACGACATCGCGAAGGTCTTCCGTCCCTATGTCGAGAAGGGCGAGATGCAGCTTCTGAAGGGCTACGGCTCGGTGCGGGCGAATGTGGTCGACTGCCCCGACTTTGCCCGGTTCATCGTCGATCACATGAACGACACCAACGTCACCTACAACGTCGGAGGAAAGGAAACCTATTCCTACGAGGAAATGGCGAAGATGTGCTTCGACGCCGCCGGAAAGCCGCTGAAGATCAAGTGGGCGCCCATCTGGATGTTCGGCCTTCTGGCGAATCTTCCGAAAATCAAGAAGGCGGGCAAGCACGATATCATCCTCTTCTCCCGCTGGACGCTGAGCCATGACCTGGTCGGAGACACCAAGACCGGAGACGCAAGCTTTGCGGAGTATATCAAAAGCTATTTTGGAAAGGGGACGTGCTGAGAAATGCCGTGGGGACTTCTTGGAATCATCTTCATCGTCTGCGCCGTCCTGTGCGCGGTCGGCTTCTATAAATTCGTATACTTCCTGTCCATCGGCTACGGCTTTGCCGTAGCGGGCGGCGGCATCGCGGTGTTTGTGATGTACCTTCTTCATCCGACCGCAGCGCCGTTTGCCGTCGTTTTCCTGCAGATGCTGCTGTTCATAGCCTACGGCGCACGCCTTTCGGGCTTCCTGCTTGCGCGAGAGCTCCGCAACGCGTCCTTCCGCAAGACCGATGTCGCGAAGGACACCCTTGCGAAGAACAACGAAAAGAAGATGCCCGTCTTCGTTCTCGCCGCCATCTGGATCACGGTCTCCGCGCTGTATACCGCGCAGGTCAGCCCGATGCTCTTCAGAGTGGTGAACGGCTCGGCCGACATCGTCCTGCCCCTTGTGGGAATGGTGATTTCCGTCTTCGGCATCCTTCTCGAGGCATCTGCCGATGCGCAGAAGTCCGCGCAGAAAAAGCAGCGTCCCGACATGGTTGCAATGGACGGTCTGTACAAAATCGTGCGCTGCCCGAACTATTTGGGCGAGATCATCTTCTGGACGGGCGTGCTGATTGCCGGCATCACGGCCTATGCCTCCGCCGGACAGTGGATCACCGCCATCATCGCCTATATCTGCATCGTCTATATCATGTTCAACGGAGCCCAGCGTCTTGAGAAGCGTCAGATGAAGCGCTACGGCGACAACCGGGAATACAATGACTATGCAAACCGTACGCCCATCATCCTGCCCTGGGTTCCGATCTACCATCTGAACAAAAAGTAAGGAAGGGACAGTATCGTGAAAGAATACTCGGTGCTCATGTCGCTTGTCGATTATATTCCCGTAATCCTGTTCGCCTCGGCATCGATCATACTCATCCGCGATATGTACAACAAAATGAGCAAGGGCGCGTTCGCGCTCTTTGCCGCGGGTACCATAGACGTCATCTGCGCGGGCTTTCTGAAGGCAACCTACAAGCTGCTCTACGCGCTGCAGGTCTGCGACTTCGAGGCTCTGAGCGATGTCTTCTTTCCCATGCAGTCCCTCGGCTTTCTGCTTGCGGGAATCGGCATGCTCGCCGTCATCACGCACAGGCAGAGCAAAAGCACGGCGCTTGCCGTGGCTCCGCCGGTCTTCTCCGGAACCTTCGTCTTTGTAGGCCTGATGGTCTCAGGGCTTGGGCTGATGGACGCGGCGCTCTGCGTCCTGTCCGCGAAGCTCCGGCGTCCCGCGCTCTGCGTCCTCTTCGCCGTCTCCTTCGTCTGCTCTCTCGGAATGGGATACCTGTCCTCTAAGGACTTCGACGGAGCGCTGATGAACTGGATCGCCGAGGGCGTGAACATCGCAGGACAGGGCGCGCTGCTCCTGGGTGCCGTTCTTCTTCATAAGAGCGGACTCGAAGGGCTGCGGCTTCACGGAGGAGAGACGGCATGATCGATCGGCTTCTTGACATCCTGCGGGACGCTTACCCGCTTACCGAGCTCGATGCGGGTGAATTTTCGCACATGAAGGTCTCCGGAATGCGCTTTGACATCCGCGCCTTTTGCGCACAGGGGCTCGGGCACGTATCGTCCATGACGGCCTCGGGATTTCTCGGGCTCATGCGCATGCAGACACTCATCATCGTCCCCCGGGAAAAGGATCTTCCGCTTTACTCCTACGATCGGATTCTGGCCGCCGGAAAGGATACGCTGATGGTCGAGCTGTACGACACGCTCGCCGGTTCCTGCGATCTGTCGGGCTTTGAGGCCATCCGGCAAAAGCTCTCGTCCGTTCCCGACAGAGATCCCGGAACGCACTGGTACGACAGCATCCGGCTGCCGCAGAGCATCTGCAAAAACGGGAAAAAGGGCGCGGACTTCGACCGTGCCGCAGCCGACTGCCTGAGGGCGTTTCTCTCCGTCGATGCATCGGACAGCTTTGACCGTGAGAAGAAGCTCAGCAAAACCCGCTGCTACGTATCCGGGCTGATTGCGAACGGAGGCCCTTCGACCGATGTATTCAAAAAAAGCATCGGCGAGGAAAAAACAGGGGAGCTTTTCAAACGGGTCCTGTTCGGAACCGACCTGCAATGAACGTATGTGAGCCTGCGCCTTTTTCCCCGGGAAAAAAGGCGCGGGCTCATGTTTTGTTACACAGCCGCGCGGCCGTGTGGCGCAAATTTTCCCCCCCGGGGATAAAAAAGAAAATAAACGAAAGGATAACGCCGTGAAGCTATTATTTATCAACGCCTGCTCCAGGGAGCGCGGAGTCTCCCGGACGCTTGCGCTCTGCGATGCGTTCATCGAATCCTTCCGCGCGGTGCATCCCGATACCGTCACGGAGGAGCTGGATCTGTTCCGTTCGGGGATTTCGTACTGCAGTGCCGGTGACATTGCGCGCCGTGAGCTGCTGATCCGCGAGGGCCGCCTGGACGATGCCATGTTCGACCGGGCGCGTGACTTTGCGGAGGCCGGCTGCATCGTAGTCGGCGCGCCCTGCTGGGATCTGTCCTTCCCCGCCGTGCTGAAGGCATATATCGAAAGCATCTGCGCCTGCCGGATTACCTTCCGTTACACGGAAACGGGCTCCGA
Source organism: Butyricicoccaceae bacterium (assembly GCA_963630045.1). Lineage (GTDB taxonomy): Bacteria > Bacillota > Clostridia > Oscillospirales > QAMX01 > JAAZKA01. The sequence continues at coordinate 6,048 of CAVGLF010000115.1, forward strand.
GGGGCTGTGCGCCTTTCGGAATTTCGTGTATCTGACAAGCTGCGGCGGCTATCTCGGAGATAACCGATTCGGCGCGGACTACATGGAGGGCATTGCACACTTTCTCGGGCACGGACGCTTCGTCTCCCGCTGCGCCGAGGGACTCGATATCGCAGGAAACGATGCGCCTGCCATCCTCTCGGCCGCCCTGCGGGAGGTTCGTGCGCTCGCGCGGACGCTGTAGGGAAGCCCCCCTTGCACGGGCGCGCATTTTATGGTATAGTATGGACAGCTTTCGTA
>CAVGLF010000116.1:0-6168 GCA_963630045.1 Butyricicoccaceae bacterium
GCACGGACGACGAGGTGCTGGTGAGTGTCGACGACGATGCTCTTCTCGAGCATCTCTTCGAGCTCTTCTCCGAGCGCATCGACGAAGGCGAGTTCTATGAGGAAACGGAGTCCCCGGAGGAAGACGGAGACTCGGAGGAGTAATCCCGCACATGCAAAAAAAGCGTCGGACACCTTGTCCGACGCTTTTTTTCATGTCTCAAGGAAGCGCCTCCAGCGCTCCGCCGCATCGCGCGTGAAATCGAGGCAGAGCTCCGGTGGGAAGACTCCGGAGGGCGGGCGGCGGGAGCGCATATGCCAGAGCCTGTTTTCCGAGATATAGTCGTGTACAAGCCCCGCGGGAAGCCTTTCATCGAGATAGTTCGTCACGGGACAGGCATCGATGCGCTGCCAGAGCTCCCGGCTCCAGTCCGCATGGTGATACCACCATACGCTGGCATCGCAGATCTCATGCCTGTACGCCCGGATGCCGAGTGTGCGAAGCGTCCCGCGCACCGCCGTATCCCACAGCCAGTCATAATAGAGATGCCCCAGGATGCCCATCCCGTAGGCGTCCTCCGGCGACAGGCTGTCCCGCAGGGCTATGAGCGCAGCCTGCCGGTCCGGGACGTCCCGCAGATGCATGTGATCCTTTTCGCGGCGTATGTCCGTAAAATCCGGCGCGAGACTGCCGACGAAAAACTCCGTCGCCGCATTCGGCGCGATGCTCCGCGCAAAGGCCAGATGAAACATGGAGGCTGACATACGGCTCTCTCTCTCCCCTCTTTGATTATCCCGAACGTTTTTTAAAAAAGGCTGTCTCCCATGCGGGACAGGCTTTTTTTCGCGCAGGCTGCCGCATTTACAGCGGCGTACCCTCATCCAGCGCCCTCTGTACGTATTTCGGAAGCCTTTGCAGCGCGTCCTCATAGGCGTGATCCAGCATCATGCGCAGCTCGTCCTCCGGGATGGGGCAGGCTCCGTCCGGTCCGAACCAGACCGTATTCCAGTACGGCTGCTGCACGGGCGGGCAGTAATAGCCCCGGCGTATGCAGTCGGGATAGGCTCCGCGGAAAAACTCCGCCTCCATGGGCTCGGCACGGAAGGTGACATTCGCGGGCTTTGTCCAGAACTGTGCAAATACGGGCTGCCGTTTCCCCGCGCGGATGCGCACGCAGACGGGCTCGGCACCGTAGGGATAGTCGATCACGGCATGCGGCTTCGCGGCACAGTAGGCAATCATGTCGTCGATGGTCACGGTCCATACCCCCCTTCTTCCAATCAGAATATCCCCTCCCCGGGGACTTTTGCCCCGATCTCGGGCACAATGCCTCCGGGCAGCTTCGATTCGCTTTTCGAACGCCGCCCGGAGGCATGTTTTCAGAGATTGACCGTGGACGTGTACTCGACCTTGATGCCGCCGTCCTTGGTACGGGTGAATTTGGCCTTGCTGCCGTTGCCGTCCTCGATGCTCATCTTCTCGATCTTATTGTCGACAAAGAAGTTTGCGGCTTCGCATTCGACAAACGACGACCAGCGTCCGCGGCGCGCCTTCTCGGGATCAAGCTCCTCTTCCATCGTGAGATTCTTTTCTTCGCTCATGTGATTTTCTTATCCTCCGCTTGAAAAAAGGGTGTTTTCGGCGCCTTGAAAGAAGAGCCGGACGCGGGACTGCTTCCCCTCCGGCGTACTGTCTTCAAAACAGGCGCTGCTTTATTATATCACGAAAGCGCATGCCTTTTCAAGCCCCCCTTCCTCCCCTCCTACCCTGTGTAGGCCACGTGTAGGAAAAAATAGACGCAGCCCCCAAAAAATGAAGGCCTGCGTCTGTTTTTTCCCCGTGTTCAGAGGATCACCTGAGCCGCGGCAAAGAGGAGAATCAGTACGGCCGCCGCGGCCAGAGTGTGAAGCTTGTCCCGAATCATTCTTCTGCCTGCCATGATGGACTCTCTCTCCTCCCCTTTTTTGCAGTATCCTTACTCCGCGAGCTTTGCGCCCATGGCGCGGCAGGCCTCCTGCGCTTCCTCGTCCGGAGCCTCCAGGCAGATGACGCTGTCGCAGGCGAGGGCAATGCCCGCCGACGCGCAGTCCTCTTCCCAGGAGCGCATCCACTCGCCGTCTCCCCAGCCGTAGGAGCCGAACAGCGCAACGGCGCGGCCGCCCAGACGGCTCTTGCAGCTCTCGAACATCGGCTCGAACTCGTCCTCCTCCAGCACCTCGGCGCCCATTGCCGGGCAGCCGAACGCCACTGCATCGATTCCCTCAAACGTCGCATCGTTTACCTGATCGGGCGTGAGCAGAACAGCCTCGGCTCCGGCACCCTGCATGCCCTCCAGCACACAGTTCGCCATGGCCTCCGTATTGCCCGTGCCGCTCCAGTAAATTACCGCAGTCTTTTTCATATCCTTCTTGTCCTTTCTGTATTATGTCAACTCACAACCGCGAGCTGCTCAAGGCTCCAGCCCTCGCGCCAGCGCCCGCAGTAGAGCTCCGTGCATTTTCTGTAGCGGGCAAAGGTTTTCTCAGCCTGCTTTTCGTCCCCGTAGACCTTCCACATGCCGCAGCATTTGAAGTGCTGTGCCCGATTGTCGATGAAGCCCCGGACATCCTCCGGCGGGTAGCTCAGGAAGAGCCCGATCTCATGGGGGAAGTCCTGCCCCTCGCGCAGCCGCCGCGCCAGCTCCCCGACGCAGCGTCCTGCGGAGTCCGCAGCGTACCCCGATTCCCGCAGGAGCCGTGCCGCCTCTTCATTGCGCAGATCGCGGCGAAGGCTTTCGGGACGGTAGAGATAGAGCAGCGCCCGTCCGTCCTGCGCCTTCAGCGGCAGCAGACAGAGCCCCTTTTTCGCGAGCCTCCGGTTGATTGCCCGTATGTCCTCCAGCAGCGCCTCTCTCGTCTCATACGGACAGGGGAAGAGGCTGCCCGTCTTGATGCCCGCCAGCGTCGGCGCGGCTTGACGCACCAGCGTATCCTCGGACATTACGACACCGCGTGCTTTTCCAGCACGCCGCGCAGCGCGGACAGGGAGCTGGAATGGCAGTGCTCGATGATCGTGTCCTGCCCCTTGAGCTCGGAAAGCGCGCTCTGCAGCATCTTATGCGACATGGTGCCCGTGAAGAAAATCGTCAGATCGGGGCTTCCCAGCTTATTTTTGAGCCCTCCGACGGGCTTGATGAAAATCTTTGCCTGGCAGCTGTAATCCCGGCACAGATCCTTGTACCGGCGCTCCATGCACTCGTTTCCTCCTAAAATGACAACGCTCATTTTTGAGTTGTCCACCTTCTCCCTGTCTTAGTTCGAGGCCTCTAACCGTCATAAACGGCGGTCTCGGGTCACATTCCCTTTTGTGCCCCTATTATAGCAAAAAGGAAGGAGCCCGTTCCGCTCCAAAACGAGCGAATCAGGCTCCAAATCCGTAAACCCCTGAGATTCACGGAGCGCAGCTGTCGCGATCGACGCCGCTGCGGTATTCGTTGGGGGAGACGCCGATGACATCGCGGAAGGTACGGGCGAATTTGCTCGGATTGTCGTAGCCGAACTGCCCCGCGATATCCAGCACCGTCCTGTCCGTCCCGCGCAGGAGCTCGGCCGCGCCGTGCATCTTCTGCGCACGCAGGAAGGCTGCGGGTGAGAGTCCGTAGACCCCCTGGAAGCTCGTGCGGATCAGGCTTTCCGACGCTCCGAAGCGGGCGCAGAGCTCCTCGGACGTGACACGGCTCTCGGTATGCTCCGTCAGGTAGGCGCAGACCCTTCTGGCCAGCGCCGCCTGAGCGCGCGGCAGGCTCCGCATCGGCTCCTCCTGCACGGGCAGCTCGCTTAAAAAGAGCACCAGCTCCAGAATCTTCACCTTGAAGTAGCCGCGCCGGATCCTCTCCGGCACGGAGTACAGCTCCGAGAAGACGTGCTCCACTCTGGCGGAGGAGCGCGCCGCAAAGCAGCGCCCCTGTGCGCAGAATTTCTCTGCCAGCGCATCCGGGCGCACATTCACGTCCTCCAGAAAGCACGACAGGCATACGGGCGCATGGGCGGGATCGATCGAGACGGTGATGCCGTGATAATGCCCCATGGGGAAGTGCGCCTCGTCCGGCAGCGCATCGCTCATCATGACGGCGAGATCCCCCGGCGCGAGGTAGAAGAAATCGTCCCCCCGCGGAAACTCCACGCGTCCCTCACGGCAGTGCCGGATCTGCAGCTGTCCGTCGTGCCTGCGCACGGGACATCGGGCCGCGTGGACATCGTTGTAGATGAGGTCGATTCCGGGAAAAACGGAAAAGCAGGTCAGCACCGCTTCCCCGTCCTCGCCCGTAATGCGGGTTACGGTCGAGTCCTCTCCCGCGCGGGTGTCGATCTCAAAAGATTCCGAACAGCTTTTTGCGCTCATAGGGTTCGCTTTTCACGGACAGTACATCGTATCCCGTGCCCGCCAGCGCCGCCTTCAGCGCCTCCTCGCTCACGGGCTCCTCCGAGAGGATGACCGCCTCGCCGCGGCTGTGGGAGGCCGTGACCTTGTTCACCTTCAGCTTTGCGCGGATGGCATCGTTCACATGCGCCTCGCACATGCCGCACATCATTCCGTCGATTTTTGCAGTTGTTCTGATCATGGAATCCGAAGACACGTCCCTTCTTAACGTATTCTAGGCAAGCTTCCGCGCGAGCTCCGGGAGCTGATCCGACACCTGTGCCATGACGGCGCAGGCTACGTTGCGGATGGCCTCGTCGTCCAGCCCCAAAAGTCCCTTCATTCTCTCGCACAGAGGCTCGTAGCAGGTTTCATACAGAGCCGCCGCCGCTCTTCCCTTCTCGGTCAGATAGACGATCCGGTACCGCTCCTTGGAGGCCAGCCCCGCATCGCAGAGATTGCGGATCATCGAGTGTGCGCTGGGCTTGGAGACCTTCAGCTTCGTCGCTATATCCACGCATCTGGCTCCGTTTTCGCTCCTGCACAGCTCCGAAATGGTCAGCAGATACTTGATGGCAGCCGGCGTCAGGGCTCTTTCCTGATTAGTCATCTCTAACCTCCAGTGTAAAATCCGAGGGACGCTTATTTATCCGGGGGCCCGGCGTTTTTGCTGAAGGTCCCGTATACTGTCAAGCGTCCCTCAAAGAAAGGATGCGGTACGTTACTTTGCTTCCTCGTGGTGTCCGTGGCACTGTCCGTGCATGGCGCAGTGCGCACATCCCGCACCGCAGGAGGATTTCCCCTGCTTCTTCTGCCGGATAAGGTAGCGGGATATTCCGACCACCACGGCAATCAGGATCAGGGTGATGAGGATGTTTCCTCCGTTTGCCGCAATCCAATTCCACATGAAAAATCACTCCTTTTTTTGGGCAGGACCCGTTTATGTCTGTTTTCTTTGGGAATAAGCTCCCCCGGGGGATCGTCCCGGAATTTTTCTGGGGGATCATGCGTCACCCGGGGGAGGAATGTGTTTTTACGCTTACGCCTGCAGCTTGGTCGCTTCCTTGTAGGGACGAACCAGCATGTAGATGATGCCGGCGAGAACCGCAAGAGCCGCGATGAGGCCCAGGACATTCACGGAGCCCGTGAACAGTCCGCCGAACTGGTTGATCATCAGGGCGATGGCATACGCGAAGATGCACTGATAGCCGATGGCAAACCAGGTCCACTTGGCGTTGTTCATCTCACGCTTGATGGCACCGATGGCCGCGAAGCAGGGGGCGCAGAGAAGGTTGAAGACCAGGAAGGAGTAGGCGGTGATTCCGGTAAAGGCAGCGGCGAGGTTCTGATAGACCGTCGCGTCTCCGCCGGCATAGAGGATGCCCAGCGTGCCGACGATGTTTTCCTTGGCGATCAGGCCGGTGATGGAAGCGACAACCGCCTGCCAGTTGCCCCAGCCCAGAGGCTTGAAGATCCAGGCAATCGCGCCGCCGATGACGGCCAGGATGGAGTAGTTGATCTCGTCCTCGGAGAGCATACGGAAGGTGCCGTCAACAACGCCGAAGTAGGTGGTGAACCAGACAAAGACCGTGGAGAGCAGGATGATGGTACCGGCCTTCTTGATGAAGCTCCAGCCGCGCTCCCACATGCTGCGCAGGACGTTGGACGGAAGCGGCCAGTGGTACGCGGGCAGCTCCATGACGAACGGAGCCGGGTCGCCGGAGAACATCTTCGTCTTCTTCAGGATGATGCCGGAGATGATGATCGCAGCCATGCCGATGAAGTACGCGG
>CAVGLF010000117.1:0-6163 GCA_963630045.1 Butyricicoccaceae bacterium
CAGTTTTGCAGGTTTGCGCTTGCATTCTCTCCCCGCTCGTGTTATACTGACCTTTGAGTATACACACAGTATAAAAGCAGCCTGTTATGAAGGGAAAAGCAGCAGTAAACTATGACCGAACAGAAGAATATCCGAAATTTCTCAATCATCGCCCATATCGATCACGGCAAGTCCACTCTGGCGGATCGCCTGCTGGAGCTGACGGGCGCGGTGACGACGCGCGAAATGGAAAACCAGCTTCTGGATAATATGGAGCTCGAGCGCGAGCGCGGCATTACCATCAAGGCGCGCGCCGTGCGGCTGACCTATCACGCGGACGACGGACAGGATTATCAGCTCAATCTCATCGATACGCCCGGACATGTCGACTTCAACTACGAGGTCTCCCGCTCTCTCGCCGCCTGCGAGGGCGCGGTGCTCGTCGTGGACGCGTCCCAGGGAATCGAGGCGCAGACGCTGGCCAATACCTACCTCGCCGTCGAGAATAACCTCGAAATCGTGCCGGTCATCAATAAGATCGACCTGCCCGCGGCGGATCCTCAGCGTGTCAAGCATGAGATAGAGGACGTCATCGGCATCCCCGCGCTGGATGCGCCCGAAATCTCCGCCAAGCAGGGCATCAACATCCGCGCCGTCGCCGAGCGCATCGTCTCCGATATCCCCGCGCCCGGAGGCGACCCCGAGGCGCCTCTGCGCGCGCTCATCTTCGACAGCCAGTACGACAGCTACCGCGGCGTCATCGTCCTCATGCGGCTGCGCGAGGGCTCCCTGCGTCCGGGCGATACCGTGCGCATGATGGCCAAGGGCTCCGTCTATCAGGTCGTTGAGGTCGGCTACCTGCGCCCCCTGGGCTTTGAGCCGACAAAGGAGCTCCGCGCGGGAGACGTCGGCTACCTGACGGCCTCCATCAAGACGCTCTCCGACGTCGCCGTCGGCGATACCGTCACGCTGGACAACCGCCCGGCGGATTATCCCCTGCCCGGCTACCGCCCCTGCAAGCCCATGGTCTTCTCCGGCATCTACACCGTCGACGGCTCGAAGTACCCCGATCTGCGCGATGCGCTGGAGAAGCTGAAGCTCAACGACGCCTCGCTGACGTTCGAGCCGGAGACCTCCATCGCGCTGGGCTACGGCTTCCGCTGCGGATTCCTGGGGCTGCTGCACATGGAGATCATCGTCGAAAGGCTGGAGCGTGAGTTCAATCTGGAGCTCATCACGACTGCGCCGTCCGTCGAGTACCACATCCGCCGCACCGACGGCGAGCTGCTCGTCATCTCGAATCCCTTAAACTACCCCAATCCCAGCGAGATCGAGTACGCCGAGGAGCCCTATGTCAGCGCGAGCATCTACACGCCCACGCAGTACGTCGGCAACATCATGGAGCTGTGCCAGGAGCGCCGCGGCGAGTACAAGGGCATGGAGTACATCGAGGCCGACCGTGTGGAGATGCACTACGAGCTGCCCCTGGGCGAAATCATCTACGACTTCTTCGATTCCCTGAAGGCGCGTACGCGCGGATATGCGTCACTGGACTACGAGCTTCACGAGTACCGCCGCTCGAAGCTCGTGAAGCTGGACGTGCTCCTGAACGGGGATCCCGTCGACGCGCTCTCCTTCATCGTGCATGAGGAGAAGGCCTATGCCCGCGGCCGCCGCATTGCGGAGAAGCTGCGCGACAACATCCCGCGCCAGCTCTTCGAGATCCCGATCCAGGCCTGCATCGGCGGCAAGGTCATCGCCCGTGAAAACGTCAAGCCCATGCGCAAGGACGTTCTCGCCAAATGCTACGGCGGCGACATCACGCGCAAGAAGAAGCTTCTGGAAAAGCAGAAGGAAGGCAAGAAGAAGATGCGCTCCCTGGGCACGGTCAACGTACCGCAGGAGGCCTTCATGGCGGTCTTAAAGCTCGACGAGTAAGCACGCATTCACCCCGCAATCGCCCCCTTTTTTCGGTTCCGGAGCCTTCCCGGCACGCTTTTTCCGGGGAAAACGGAAATTTCAGAGTTTGCAGCCGCCCGCGTGTGACCGACAACTGAACAAAGCAGGAGATGACGATTTATGCCCTATTCCAAGGAAAAGCTGTACGAGATGATTCCGCAGCGCGGAGTGCGTCAGTGCTTCATCGATGCGCCCGGCTTCAATGCCGCGTGGGACTATAAGATCAGCCCCGACGGCCGTCACTATATCCCGCTGTGCGCCGAGGGTACCTTCCCCGAGTACGTCAAGCTCTATGAGTACCTGCCCGCATCCAACGAGATGCGCCGCTGCTTCGATCTGGAGACCGCCATCGTCACCTATCCGCGCACCATCCGTCCCAGCAAGATCCACACCTCCATCAACTTCATGCCGGACGGAAAGCTCATCATGACCACCCACACGACGGCCAGCGCGCCGACGCATCCGCGCTGGATGCCGGAGGCGTACTACGGCCATGTCTGGGAAGGCTTCCACGGCTCGAATGTGCTCATCTACGACCCCGCATCCGGCCATGTCGAGGATCTGGGCATCCCCGTGCCGCGCGATACCATCTACGGCGCGGCGTATGAGCCCTCCACCAGAAGCCTGTACTTCACGACCTATTTCCGCGGACATGCCTACCGCTTCGACCTCGATGACCGCAGCGTGACGGATTTCGGCCAGTGCACGGAGTTCGGCGCCTATTACATGTTCCGCGCTTCGGACGGTCAGATTTACTTCTCCACCCGTTCCGGCGGCTTCTGGCGCATCAATGCGCGTCTGCGCGAGCCCGAGTACCTGGGCATTGAGTTCCCGCGTGAGGGAGACCGCAGCCGCTGCCACAATGTCATGGCCTATGCCGACAACGGGCCCGACGGACGGCTGTACTTCTGCACACATCACGGACGCCGCATACTGGCGTATGATCCCGGAACGAACGAGCTTTCCACGCTGGGATACTCCGTCCCGGAGGAGCTTCGTGCGGCGTATCCTGACGGCATGGTCTTCGGCATGGCCTTCGACCGATACGGCAAGCTCTGGTACGGACTGGATGCAGGAGGCGTGCGCCTGTGCCGCATGGATGTCACGCTGCCCGACACGCCCGTGCAGGACTTCGGCCTTGCCGGCACGCCGGAGCGCGGGCATATGTGCTTCGAAAACCTCTTCATCCGCGATGACGTGCTCTATGCCTCCGACTCCAACCACGCAAACGATGCGCCGGGCATTCTGACGGTCGACCTTGCGGCGCTGCGCGAGGATGCCGGGCTTCCCCGGGAGCAGTCGCGGGACGTGGGACTCTATCTGCGCAACGGAGACGGGGCGCTCTATCCCGGAGACCTCGAGCGTGACGCCCAGCCCTACCTCAAGGCGCGCGAGATGGAGAAGGGCGACTCCGAGGCCTCCCGCGCGAATCCCCATGCCTTCGGACGCGGACGGCACTGGGTGGCAAAGCTGTGGAAGCACGTGGGCATCCCCGGCTCCTCCGTCACGGCGGCTGCGTACGATGTGGAGGGACGCGCCATCGCGTACACCGAGGGAGGCCTGCGCATTACAACGCATGACGGAGCGGTGCTGCATGCAGAGCCCGGAGAGGCTCCCGCGGCGAAGCCGCTTCCCGGGGAGCTTGAGAAGGTGGAGCTGCCCGCCTATCCCGGACGGCAGTATCTGGCGCGGGCAACGGCGGCCTGCCGTCTTGCGGACGGCAGCATCCTGGCGGGAACGCGGGACGGCTTCCTGGCGCTTGTGCGGGACGGTCATGTCTTCCGTCTGGGCGCGGTCTGCGAGGGCGGCGAGATTCACGCGCTGACCGCGACGCCGGACGGGAAAGCTGCCTACGGAGTTGCCGGCGACCGCGACAGTCTGGGCATGGTCTTCTCCTTCGATCCGGAGCGCGGCGCCGAGATGCTGGGCCACCTCTACTTCGAGGACGGAGAGGGGCCGGACGGCACGGGAGTCAGCTCGGAGCCTGTCTGCATTGCGGTGTCTCCCGATGGGCATCGGGTCGCCATTGGAGTAAGAGACCGGCTGGGATGCCTGTACGAATACGAAATCTGACCCTTCGGATTTAAAAGAGATTTCCCCTTTTTCATTTGCATGTCCCCCCTTTTTGGCCGGCAGTGCCGTGCTGCGGGGAGAGCTTTTTTGGGGTTCGGGTACGCCCGAACCCCTTTTTTTTGTCGGGGCGTACCCGAACCCCCGTTTCGCCGGGTGCGGTAAGGAAAAAGGATGCTTCGAAATCAGGGGCTGTCAGACTTCGTCCGAGAGATACGCGCCCATGCCGCGGAGGACGGCGCGGAGTGCTGAGGGCGCGATACCGCGCGTCTGCCCGTCTCCTGCTGCGGCGAGGGCTGCCGCCGCGCCTGCGGCCTGTCCTGTAATGTAGCAGCAGGGCATCACGCGGATGGAGCTCTGCATCTTCTGATCGGTACTGATGCAGCGTCCCGCGACAAGCACGTTCTCCAGTTTCTGCGGCAGCAGGCTGCGGTACGGGATGGAGTAGCTCTCCCCCGCCTTCAGACGCATCCCCAGATGCTCGCGCAGGAAGGCGCGGTAGGCCTCGCGCCCGGGCTCGGGATGCACGTCGATCGGATAGGAGTAGCGTCCGATCTCATCATCGAAGCGGGAATCTGCCCGGAAGTCCTCCACACCGAGCACGTAGTCCCCCATGATGCGGCGGCTTTCGCGTATGCCCAGAAGCGAGCCTGTCGCGATGATCTCCGCGCTGCTCCAGCGCTTTCCCATGTACTCGCGGTAGAAGCGCTGATACTCGGGCGCGAGCCTGCGTCCGGTGACCATACCCTCCGTCAGACTGCGCTCATCCGTCGCGTTGATGCCGTAGCAGTGGCTGACATTGCCTCCGCCGGTGGTTTCGCCCACGCGCCAGATGCCGGAGAGGTGGTAGTCCTCCTGCGAGAATACGCCGTCTCGCATGGCGCGGTCGATGCGCTCGAATTTTTCCTCTTCATTCGCGGGCGCTCCCTCCGCCTCGTCCCAGCGGACGTTCGTCCACAGCTGGCAGAGCGTCGACGGCATGACGTGCCCCGTGACGGGATCGCCCAGCTCATACGGAGCTCCGCCCCAGACCGAGATGTCTCCGTCGCCCGTCCCGTCCACGAAAACCTTCGCATGAACAGCGTAGACGCCGCTCTTCGCCGCGACAACGACGGCCTCGATGCCGTTTTCACGGCGAATGACATCCGCAACGTTTGCGAAGAAGAGGAACCGGGCGCCGGACTCCCGCACCATTTCGTCATAGACGCGCTTAAGAAGCTCCACGCAGATGCTGTCGCCGAATCCCGTTGTACAGGCGCGGTCGTGTACCTCGCGGCCGATGCCGCCTGCCAGGAAGTCGACTCCGTTTGTAAACTGCATGAACGCCGGGACGAGCGCCGCCGTGCCGCAGCCTCCGAAAAATCCCTGGGACTCCAGAATCAGCACACGCGCGCCCGTACGCGCCGCCGCGATGCCCGCAGCCACGCCGGCAGGCCCTCCGCCGACCACGCAGACATCCGTATCGTATCGGGTTTCCAGCGTCCGTACATAGGTATAGCTCATATGGATCGTCCTCCGTCGTTTGTAAAAGTCATATTTTGGGGGAAGAGTATGAGAAACCGACTTGATTATAGCATGGAAAAAGGATCTGCGTCAATCGCTTTCCCCGCTTTTGGGACAGCCGTCTTCTTCCGGGAAGGCTTCACCCCGAAGCACGGCATCTCCGGCGAAGGGGGTACACCCGACGAAACGGGGGTTCGGGGCACTCCCGGCGAAAGGGGGTTCGGGGTACACCCCGACCCCCGAAAGCCTTCGGGAACACGGCATCTCCGGCGAGGTGGTACGCCCCGGCGAAACGGGGGTTCGGGCACTCCCGACAAAACGGGGGTTCGGGGCACTCCTCGACCCAAAAAAGCCATCCCCGAAACACGGCAGATCCGGCGAAGGGGGCACGCCCCGACGAAAAAAGGGGCTCGGGCACTCCCCGACCCCAAAAGCTCCCCCGAAACACGGCATCTCCGGCGAGGTGGTACGCCCCGACGAAAGGGGTTCGGGCACTCCCGACGAAAAGGGGGGTTCGGGGTACACCCGACCCCGAAAGCCCTCCCCGAAACACGGCATCTCCGGCGAAGGAGGCACTCCCGACGAAACGGGGGTTCGGGGCACTCCCCGACCCCAAAAGCTCCCCCGAAACACGGCATCTCCGGCGAGGTGG
>CAVGLF010000118.1:0-6113 GCA_963630045.1 Butyricicoccaceae bacterium
TATGGGCCTTTAGCTCAGTTGGTTAGAGCAACCGGCTCATAACCGGTCGGTCCCGGGTTCGAGTCCCTGAAGGCCCACCACAAAAAATCATATAGGGGTATAGCTCAGCTGGTAGAGCATCGGTCTCCAAAACCGAGTGCCGAGGGTTCGATCCCTTCTGCCCCTGCCAAAAGAAGCATCCGTCTTTCGGATGCTTCTTTTTTTGCTTTGAAGGGAGAAGACGCGAAAAGCCGGAGTTCCCGAAGGCCATGAGATTCCGGCGTATCCTGCAGGACTCCTTTAATAAGATTTGAAACTCCTGCACGGAATCCGGCGGTCACACTCTGCGCCGGCCACGGGGAGCTTCATGAATGCAGCGGTTCACGCGGCACTTCGCGGATGCCGCGCGATGGGAAAACTGCGTAAAAATGCCGGAAGAGCCCACAAAAAATGGACTCCTCCGGCATTTTATTATATAGAAGACGGGCGCCGCTCCCCCGGGGGGGTCTTACACGCCGCTTTCTCCGTAGTTTGAAAGGACGCGGGCGGAGGGATCCTGCACGTTGCAGCCCTCCCAGTCTCTGTTCGGCATCCAGAAGTCCCGGATCATGTCGCTTTGACCGGGGTAGTACTTTTCGAAAAGCTCGCGGTAGAGCAGGGACTCCTTCGTGAAAGGCATCGCGTGCGTATAGGCACGGCGGCGGCGCTCAAACTCCGCATCGGTGTAGAGGCTCTCGGCATGAGCCTTCAGATAATCCACCATCGAGTGCCCTACGGCATCGGAGAAGGCGGCCTTTTCACGGTAGAGAATGTCATGCGGCAGGTAATCGCCCTCGAAGGCATGGCGCAGGAGGTATTTGCCTTTGTGGTAGATGTTGAGCTTTTTCGCGGGATCGATGGCCATGCAGTAGCGGACGAACTCCAGATCGCCGAAGGGAACGCGCGCCTCCAGGGAGTTTACGGAGATGCAGCGGTCGGCACGCAGCACGTCATACATGTGGAGCTCCCGGATGCGCTTCTCGGACTCCTTCTGAAAGGCTTCGGCCGACGGGGCAAAGTCCGTGTATTTATAGCCGAAAATCTCATCGGAGATCTCGCCCGTGAGAAGGACGCGGATATCCGTGTTCTCGTGAATCCATTTGCATACGAGGTACATGCCCATGCTGGCGCGGATGGTCGTAATGTCGAAGGTGCCGAGCAGCCGCACGACCTCCTCCAGGGAAGCAATCACCTGCTCGGGCGTCATGTAGACCTCCGTGTGCCGGGCTCCGATGTAGTCCGCGACCTCGCGGGCGTATTTCAGGTCTATGGCGTCCTCACTCATGCCGATGGCGAAGGTGCGGATGGGACGCTCGCTCCTGCGCGCGGCGATGGAGCAGACGAGGGAGGAATCAAGGCCGCCGGAGAGCAGGAAGCCGACCTTGGCATCGGCAACCAGACGCTTTTCCACACCGCTCACCAGCCGGTCGTGGATGCCGCGGCAGACGGTATCCAGATCGTCCGTGCAGACATGATCGACCTGTGTCATGTCGCGGTAGCAGACGAACTGCCCGTCCGCATAGTAATGTCCGGGAGGAAAGGGAAGAATATGCGCGCAGAGCCCCACGAGGTTTTTGGGCTCGCTTGCGAAGACGATGGAGCCGCGGGCATCGTAGCCGTAGTAAAGGGGACGGATGCCGATGGGGTCGCGCGCCGCGATAAAGCGGCGCGTCCTTCCATCGAAAAGGATCATGGCGAATTCGGCATCCAGCATGCGGAACATATCCAGACCGTACTCGGCATAGAGCGGCAGGAGAATCTCGCAGTCGGAGCCGCTCTTGAAGGTGTAGGCGGGGGACAGCTCGTTTCTCAAGCGCTCAAAGCCGTAGATTTCGCCGTTGCAGACGACATAGCTTCCGTCCATTTCGAAGGGCTGCATGCCCTCGGGGCTGAGGCCCATGATGGCAAGACGGTGAAAGCCCAGAAGCCCGCAGCCCGTATCGACGATGCGGCTGTCATCGGGACCGCGGGAGACGGTGCGGTCAAAGCCCTTTTTGAATTCATCCAAAGCGGCGCGCGCGTCGCAGTAGCCCATGATGGAACACATAATACCTTCATCCTCTTATCAGTGTACGCCGAAGAGCAGGTCGCTGTAGGTCGGGAAGGGCCAGTACTCTGCGGCTGTAAGGGTTTCGGCCTCGTCGCAGACCACGCGCAGCTCGGCCATTTTCTGCAGGAGCACGTCGCGGATCATCTCGGAGGCCTCCGTGACATCCGGGATGGAGCCCAGGCGGACAAGCGCTGCCTTCAGACTCTCCACGGCCTCGTCGATCTCGTCGGTCAGCGCGGAGAGCCGCGCCACGAGCTTCTTCTCATGCGCACAGGCAAGCTCCGGCATGGCGGTCTTCTTGGCGCTGAGGGTCGCGGCGAGCTCATGCGTATACGCCTCGACCGCCGGAAGGATTTCCTTCGTTGCCATGTCGACCATGGTCTGTCCTTCGATGTTCACGCACTTGCAGTAGTTTTCCAGAATGATCTCGTAGCGGGAACGGATTTCGGCGAGTGAAAAGATCCTGTGGGAGGTGAGCATGTCCACGTTCTTCTTTTCCAGAATCGTGGGCAGCGCGTCGGGCGTGGTGCGCAGGTTCAGCAGGCCGCGCTTTTCGGTGGCCTCGCGGATCCAGGCGTCGTCGTAGCCGTTTCCGTTGAAGATGATGCGGCGATGGGTGCGGATGACCTCGCGGATCAGGTCGTGCAGCGCACTCTCGAAGTCCTGCGCCTGCTCCAGACGGTCGGCGTAGATCTTCAGGGACTCGGCAACCGCCGCGTTGAGCATGATGTTCGTGCAGGCGATGGAGTTTGCGGAGCCCAGCATGCGGAACTCGAACTTGTTTCCGGTGAAGGCGAAGGGGGAGGTGCGGTTGCGGTCGGTGGTGTCGCGGATGAAGCGCGGCAGGACATGCACGCCGAGCTTCATCACGGTCTTTTCGGCGGCGGAGTAGGGCGTTTCGTTCTCAATGGCGTCCAGAACGGCGGTCAGCTCATCGCCCAGGAAGATGGAGACGACGGCGGGCGGCGCCTCGTTGGCGCCCAGACGGTGATCGTTTCCGGCGGAGGCTACGGACAGACGCAGAAGATCCTGATAGTCATCGACGGCCTGAATGACGGCACAGAGGAAGAGCAGGAACTGCGCGTTTTCGTACGGAGTCTCTCCGGGCGTCAGAAGGTTTACGCCGGTATCGGTCGCCATGGACCAGTTGTTGTGCTTGCCGGAGCCGTTCACGCCGGCGAAGGGCTTTTCGTGCAGCAGGCAGACGAGTCCGTGACGCGCGGCAACCTTCTGCATCATCTCCATGGTGAGCTGGTTGTGGTCGGTGGCGATGTTGGTCGTGGTATAGATCGGGGCGAGCTCATGCTGTGCGGGGGCGACCTCGTTGTGCTCGGTCTTCGCCAGCACGCCGAGCTTCCACAGCTCCCGGTTCAGATCGGCCATGTATTCGGCGACGCGGGGCTTGATCACGCCGAAGTAGTGATCGTCCAGCTCCTGACCCTTGGGGGGCTTGGCGCCGAAGAGGGTGCGTCCGCAGAAGATCAGGTCGCGGCGCTTCTCGTACATATCGCGGTCGACGAGGAAGTACTCCTGCTCGGGACCGACGCTGGTGCGCACGCACTTGACATCCGTGTTGCCGAAGAGCCGCAGGATGCGCATGGCCTGCTTGTTGAGCGCCTGCATGGAACGCAGCAGGGGCGTCTTCTTGTCAAGCGCCTCGCCGCCGTAGGAGCAGAAGGCCGTCGGGATGCAGAGGGTGTGATCCTTGATGAAGGCGTAGGAGGTGGGATCCCATGCGGTATAGCCGCGCGCCTCGAAGGTGGCGCGCAGACCGCCGGAGGGGAAGCTGGAGGCATCGGGCTCGCCGCGGATGAGCTCCTTGCCGGAGAACTCCATGATGACGCGGCCGTCGGGCGCGGGGGTGATGAAGCTGTCGTGCTTCTCGGCGGTGATGCCGGTCAGAGGCTGGAACCAGTGCGTGAAGTGCGTCGCACCGTTCTCGACGGCCCAGTCCCTCATGGCGGAGGCTACGGCGTTGGCCACGTCGTTATCCAGGCCGGCATCCTCGTCGATGGTTCTCTTCAGGGACTGGTAGACCCCGGAGGAGAGGCGGGCCTTCATGACTCTGTCGTCAAATACGAGACAGCCGAAATAATCAGAAACCTTTTCCATAACACGTCACACTCCGATTCATTTGATTCGAAAAAGTACGAAAAAAGGCGTCTCGGAACACATGGTTCCAAGACGCCTTTGCCTTGACAGCCGCTATTATAGCCCGATGCTTTCCGTTTGTCAAGCCCGTTTTTTCCTGCTTTTTCACTTTCTTGCAGATTGCCCAAAAGCCCCCGGGAGGGCTCCCGCGCGTTTTTGGCGGTTTCGGACGTGCATTTTGCCGTTTTGACGATTGACTGCCGCCGGACGGTGTGCTATAATGCACGCGAGAATTTGATGAGCAAAGGCGTTCATCCTCAAGGGACGGGGAATTCCCCCCGGATTCCCCCATGAAGGACGGACGCCTTTGCTTCTTTTTTTGATGAAATGAGGGCGATGGCTATGAAACCAGAGGGACAGATTCGCATACCGTCCGGCTGCGCCGTATCCGCCGTGATCTCGCGCGAGGGACGGCGCTGCACAGGCGAAAAGGTGATGGCCGGCATGGTGCCCATGCATGACCGCTCCAACGGTCTGGGCGGAGGCTTTGCCGGCTACGGCATTTACCCGGAGTACCGGGATCTCTATGCCTTTCATGTATTCTACAGCGACAACGCGGCCCGCGAGCGCTGTGAGGAGGTGATGAAGGAGGGCTTCGAGATTGTGCGGGCCGAGCCCATCCCGATTCGGAAAATCCCGGAGATTACGGACGTGCCGCTGATCTGGCGGTATTTCTTCGCGCCCCTGGGCTCCGTCGTCTCCCGGCTTCAGCTGGACGACAAGGAGTACGTCGCGCGCGTCGTCATGCGCATCAATACGAAGGTGGAGGGCGCGTACGTCTTCTCCAGCGGCAAGAATATGGGCGTGTTCAAGGCCGTGGGCTACCCGGAGGATGTCGGACGCTTCTACCGGCTCGATGAGTATGAAGGGTACTCCTGGACGGCGCACGGACGGTATCCGACGAATACGCCGGGCTGGTGGGGCGGCGCGCATCCGTTCGCGCTGCTGGACTGGTCGGTCGTCCACAACGGCGAGATTTCCTCCTATGACGCAAACCGCCGCTTCATCGAGATGTTCGGCTATAAGTGCACGCTGCAGACCGATACGGAGGTGATCACCTATATCGCGGACTATCTGCTGCGCCGTCAGGGGCTGACGCTTGAGGAGATGGCACAGGTCATCGCGGCGCCCTTCTGGGATACCATCGAAAAGCGTCCGCCGGAGGAAAGGGCACAGATGGAATACCTGCGCAAGATGTTCCCGAGCCTCCTCATCACGGGGCCGTTTTCCATCGTGCTGGGATTTACGGGAGGCCTGATGGCGCTGAACGACCGGCTGAAGCTGAGGTCGCTTGTGACCGCGCAGAAGGACGATCTGGTCTTCATCGCCAGCGAGGAGGCGGCCATCCGCGCCATGGAGCCGGATGCCCGCGATATTGCGGCGCCGATGGGCGGGGAACCCGTCATCGTGCATGTCAGGGAGGGTGCGTACTGATGTCCGTTTCCTATATTGTACCGGAGTTTGAGATTGAGCGCAGCCATGACCGCTGCATCTCCTGCCGCATCTGTGAGCGGGAATGCGCAAACGGCGTGCATTCCTTTGACGAAAAGGCGGGCATCCTCCGCGCGGATGAGTCCAAGTGCGTCGACTGCCAGAGATGCGTGTCCTGCTGTCCCACCCATGCGCTGAAAATCGTGAAAAATCCCTGTACCTTCCGCGAAAACGCCAACTGGTCGGGGGACACCATCCGCGAAATCTACAAGCAGGCCTCCTCCGGAGGTGTGCTGCTGTCGTCCATGGGCAATCCGCAGCCCCTGCCCGTGTACTGGGACCGCATCCTGATCAATGCGTCGCAGGTGACCAATCCCTCCATCGATCCCCTGCGCGAGCCGATGGAGACGAGGGTCTTTCTGGGAAAGCGTCCCTCGGACGTCAGGCGCGGCGAGGACGGGAG
>CAVGLF010000119.1:0-6029 GCA_963630045.1 Butyricicoccaceae bacterium
GTATAGAGTCCTGTAGGCCTCATGTCCCGCATCCGTCAGATAGATCAGCCACACCCTGCGGTCGGACGGATCCGAACGGCGTTCGATCAGTCCGTCCCGCTCCATCGTCCCGAGGATGCTGGTGATGGTGGCGGGCTGGAGATGGCAGCTTCGCGACAGCTCGTTCTGAATACAGCCGTCGTGCTCCTGCAGATAATCAAGAATCGGAGGCTGTCCGCCGGTCAGTCCGTTTTTACGCATGATGACGTCGGAGAGCCTGTGATGCCTTCGGCAGAAGCGCAGAATCTCGACCGAGCGCTCATAGGAATCCATAAAATCACTTCCTTCCTGTACGAACAATTAGAGTGCTAATAATTAACGGTCTAAATATACCACAATCGAACGATCCTGTCAAGTGCGATTCACCTAAAACTCGTGCGCTATTTTGCGGAATGTCGGTTGATTTTGTATTTACAAAAAGAAGATTTTGTGATATACTGCCGTATATGCAGGAAAAGCGATGACGGAGACACACGGCACGCAGCCCGGACGAAGGGAAGACAGAGATTGCTTCGGGGGAGGATCACTCCGCTGAGACCCGAGGTGCAGCTTCGATGGGGCACGTGTACGCATCACTCCCGAGCTCCGCCCCCGAAAGCTTTTTTTCAGGATGAAATGCAAGTAGAGGACGGCGGTACGCCTCCGTTAACGGGCGTATGCATCGGCTCATGTCCAAAAATCAGGGAAAGGGCATGGAGATGTGCAAAAAAGGTGGTTTCGAGCGGTGTCATTGTGAAGTCTCGTCCTTTTTTCATCAGGACGGGACTTTTTTGCCGCATATAAAAAGGAACGCCGAGATTACGGGAGGTAAAATATGAATCCGAAACCCAATTTCATCGAGCAGGAGCACGAGATCCTCAAATTCTGGGAGGATAACGACTGCTTCCATAAGCGCAACGAAAAGAACGCCGGCGGCGAGCCGTTCCGCTTCCTTGACGGCCCCATCACGGCCAACAACCCCATGGGCATCCATCACGCCTGGGGTCGAACCATCAAGGATACCTTCCTTCGCTACAAGGCCATGACGGGACACTCCTGCCATTACCGCAACGGCTTCGACACCCAGGGTCTGTGGGTCGAGGTCGAGGTCGAAAAGGAGCTCGGCTTCAAGGATAAGAAGGATATCGAAGCGTACGGCATGGACAAGTTCGTCCGCAAGTGCGAGGATCGTATCCACAAGTTCTCCGGAATCATCACCGAGCAGTCCAAGCGTCTGGGTCAGTGGATGGACTGGGACAACTCCTACTTCACCCACATCGACGAGAACATCGGCGGCATCTGGTATTTCCTCAAAACCTGCAATGAGAAGGGCTGGATTGCGCCCGAGATGCGTCCGATGCCCTGGTGCCCGCGCTGCGGCACCTCGCTGTCCGAGCATGAGATGACCGGCTCCTACAAGGAGCTGACGCATACCTCCGTCTTCTTCAAGGCTACGGTGAAGGAGCGCGACTTCGACATTCTGGTCTGGACGACGACCCCGTGGACGCTGTCCGCGAACGTGGCTCTGGCCGTCAATCCGGAGCTCGATTACCTGCTCGTCCGTGTCGAAGGCTTTGAGCGTCCGATGGTGCTGGCCAAGACCGCCATGAAGCAGCTCGAGCAGAAGAAGGAAGTCATCGGCAGCTTCAAGGGTTCGGAGCTGGTCGGTCTTTCCTACGAGTCCATCTTCCCGTTCCTGGAGTGCCAGAAGGAGATCGAGTCTGCGCACAAGGTCGTCGCCTGGGACGAGGTTGCCGCGGATGAAGGCTCCGGCGTTGTCCATATCGCGCCCGGATGCGGTGCCGAGGACTATGCGCTGGGTCAGTCCGTCGGTCTGCCCTCCGTCTGCCCGGTCGATGAAAACGGCCGCTTCTATGACAACTACGACTTCCTGTCCGGCAAGCTCGCCTCCGACGTGCCGGAGGAGGTTTTCGAAAAGCTCCGTGAGCTGGGACGTATGGTGAAGACGCAGCCCATCACGCATTCCTATCCGGTCTGCTGGCGCTGCAAGACCCCCGTTCTGTTCCGACTGGTTCGTGAGTGGTACATCCGCACCGAGGAAGCCAAGCCCGCGCTGATCGAAGCCGCCAACTCCGTCGAGTGGCAGCCTGCGTACGGCGGCAAGCGCATGGTGGACTGGCTGACCAACATGGGCGACTGGAACATCTCCCGCAAGCGCTACTATGGTCTGCCCCTGCCGTTCTATCCCTGCGAATGCGGCCATCTGACGGTCATCGGCTCCAAGGCCGAGCTGCGTGAGCGTGCGGTGGATCCCGCAAAGGTCGATGCGCTTCCCGAGCTGCATCGTCCGTGGATCGACGAGGTCGAGATCATCTGCCCGCACTGCGGAAAGCCCGTCCATCGCGTGAAAGAGGTCGGCGACGTCTGGCTGGATGCCGGTATCGTTCCGTTCTCCACGCTGGGATACTTCTCCAACCGCGAGATGTGGGAGAAGTACTGGCCCGCAGACTGGATCACCGAGATGCGCGAGCAGATTCGTCTGTGGTTCTATTCAATGCTCTTCATGAGCGTGACGCTGACGGGCAAGGCACCGTACAAGCATGCACTGACGTACTACTCCGTTGTTGCCGAGGACGGCACGAAATTCTCAAAGACCGGCTTCATGATCCGCTTTGATGAGGCTGCCGAGAAGATCGGTGCCGACGCGGTTCGTTACCTCTATGCGGGAGCCAACATCAACACGGACGTTCGCTTCGGCTTCAACCTGGGCGACGAGGCCAGAAGAAAGCTGCTCAACTACTGGAATATCTGCACGTTCTTCGACACCTATGCCTCTCTGGAGCATCCGGATGTCACGACTCCGGTGGACGAGGCTTCACTTACGCTGACCGATCGCTGGCTGCTGGCGCGTCTGGACGCCGCCGTGAAGGAAATCGGCGCTGCGTATGAGGCATTTGACTCCGCCGCTGTCGTGAAGGCGTTTGAGGTTCTGGTGGACGACGTCTCCAACTGGTACATCCGCATCAACCGCCGCCGCTTCTGGGACGGCGACCGTGCGGCATTCTGCTGCCTCTTCAAGGTCATCCGCACGATGACGCAGATGATCGCCCCGGTCATTCCGTTCATGACCGAGAAGGTCTGGCAGGATGTCATCCGTCCGCTCGATTCCGCAGCCGAGCTGTCCGTCCATCTGTCCGACTTCCCGAAGGCGGAGAACATCGGCGGCGAGGATCTGCTGGCCGGCACCGCCAAGGCGCGTACGCTCATCAACATGGGTCTGAAGCTGCGCAACGAGCGCTCGCTGAAGGTCAAGCAGCCCCTGCGTACCTTCTTCGTCGTGCTGCCCGAGGAGGCCCGTGCCGCCGTCGACGAGTATCGCGGCGTCATCTGCGATGAGCTCAATGTCAAGGAGCTTCGTTTCCTGGACAACGATGATTCGCTGCAGTCCCGCTATCTGACGCTGAACTTCAAGAAGGCCGGTGCCGTGCTCAAGGGAGATCTGCAGAAGGTGAAGAACCTTCTGGACGAAGCCGACCAGACCGTGGTCGTTTCGAGCTTCGATGCCGGAGCCGTAACGGTGCCCGGATACGATAAGACTCTGGATCCCGAGCTCTTCATCGTAAACAAGAAGCCGCTGGAGCATGTGGCAATCACCTCCGAGGAGAATCTGACCGTCGCGCTCGACACCTCGCTGGATGAGGCGCTGATTGCGGAGGGCACCTATCGTGAGCTGCTGCGCGGCTGCCAGGTGCTGCGCCGTGAATTCGGCTTCCGTGTGGAGCAGCACATCCGTCTGTCCGTCTCTTCCTCCGATACGGCTGTTGCAGCCGTGCTGGAGCAGTACCGCGACAGACTGGCGTCCGAGACGCTGGCCGACGCCATCGCGCTTGAGCCCTGCGGATATGCCAATGCAAAGACCGTAACCGCCGGCGGCGCCGATGTTGCGGTGGAAATGGAAACCGTCGACTGAAATTCCCGGGTCTTTTTGTCCTTCGAAGAGAGAGAGGGAGGAAGCTTCCTTCCTCTCTCTTTTAGGGGGCAGGTAAAGGCATAAAAAAAGTGAGCGGAGAACCGATCGTGTGGAAAAATCGGTTCTCCGCTCATTTTTTGGTAGAATACGCGCGATGCGTCCCGGCAAGATTTCAAAATCCGAGTGCCACGGCATAGGGTGCGATTCCGGGCAGCATGAAGCCCGCAAGATCGTATTCTTCATAGTAGCGGCGCAGGACGATATCGGTGATTCGCTGCGAGTCCTGCACCTCAATCGGAATTTTGGGATGCAGAACGGACAGAAGATGCGCCAGAATTCCGGAATGTCCGCGCGCGCAGACCGATATATCTCCAAGCCCGGGAATCATACGCACCGCTTCCAGTGCACGTTCCAGCTCGAAAAGGCGCAGTGCGCAGAGAGAATCCCCCAGGAAGAAAAGATTCTTCGAAATGGTGTCCAGTGTACCGAACGGACCGTGAATATCCGCCTCACGGTAGCTGTTCGGCGCACATTTTCCGATTCCGGAAACATCAAGCACAAAGGCCGCCGAGCCTTCGCGGAGTATGGTGTTGAGATACGCGCTCTGAACCGCGATATCATCGGTTCCGCGGTCGAACAGGCAGATTTTTACGGGACGGGGAAGCGCCATGGAGCAGACTTCCCGCAGAAGAACGGCATGGCAGGGCATACGCTCCTGCGTAAACCAGAAGTAGGCGCGTCCCGCCGTGCCGGACGCATAGTGCCACGGAAACTCGCGCAGCCGGATCGGAACAGGCTTCCGGAAGGCATCGGTTTTTGCGCGGACAAACGCCTTCGCCGCGGCCGTTGTCAGTCCGCGGGACAGCTCAAGCGTCCGGTCGCGGTTTTCATCGAAGATGAAGCGGGCATCGGGATAAGCCGCACGAACCTGTCCCTCGGGCGTACAGTCCATCATGCGCTCGGGAAGGGGGATAAGAGCCGAAGCATCCCGCGTCCGTTCCTCCGAATTCAGAACACGCGCGAAAAACGCCGCAGCCTCGGCCGCAAGGTGCGGCGTATAGGCATGCGTGGAGTGATCCACGGTCATGCTCAGGGAACCTTCAGCGCCGCAGAGCGCATACAGCCTCCGTCCCTCCGCTACGGTTTCCAGAGTGCCCTCAATGGGGAAGAAGTCCGAATCATCGCACAGAACCAGACAGGGACGCGGTGCGAAGCAGGCCAGCACATCGGCATGGTCGAATCCGTAGCCTGCGGAGCCCATCCAGATCTGCTCCGCATCCTGAGGCTCCTCAGCATACAGGTAGGAGCGGCGGGTCATCAGAAAGGTACCCGGGGCCGCCGCCCCGATGCGCGGCTCGCAGACCATGAGATTGGCCGTCATGGTTCCGCCGCCCGAGGAGCCCGTGACGCCGATGGCAGCAGGATCCACCTCAGGGCGCGTCAGAAGATAGTCAATCGCCCGGCGAGCGTCCGCGATGAAGTACCGGACGGGCGCATCTCCTGTCAGCATGACCTGATGTCCCGCATACTGATGATCATCCGTGCAGCCGGACTGCGTGGACAGGCCGAGCGACGGCTCATAGTAGGACAGACGCTCGCCCTGTCCCCATGGATCGATGAAGAGGACTATGACCCCCGCGCTTGCGATGGCGCGGACAACTCCCTGATAATCGGTATCCGACTTGCCGTCATTGCCGTGTCCCGCGCAGAACAGCACGGCTCCGCACGGAGACCGGCGCTCATGCGGCAGGTAGAGATTCGCCGTGACGTAGACATGGGGACGGGACTGAAAGACGATTTTCTCAATATCGAACAGCGGCTCATGAATGACGCCCCGAAGCTCATGGTTCAGGGGCAGGGAGGGGTCATACGGAATCCCGCCCATCGCCTCTTCAAAGTGTCTGCGCATGCTCTGCGCATGGCGCATAAGCTCGTCCTGTGTCGAAATCGCATGTCTTGCGGCGTCACCGGCGTCAAATGCGGCGGCGCTGCGCTCCAGAACATGCGCTGTCAGCTTATCGCGGAAATTGTATCCGGCATCCGTGATGCGCGAGAAGACCTCAAGCGCCATCCCTGCATC
>CAVGLF010000120.1:0-5855 GCA_963630045.1 Butyricicoccaceae bacterium
GATTCAGATCGGCCTCGAGGCCGGGGAAGGCGAGACCCGCAACGATGATGCGGCTTCCGTCGTTAAAAGTCTTTGCATTCGTGACGCTGACATTCGAGAAGCGGCTGCTGTCCAGCAGAACGCCGGTCATCACGGCGAAGGGGACATAGATCGTCTCATCCTGACCGTCGATGCATACCGTTTCATACTGAAGATTGGTGTAGTCGTAGCGGACGGTCACGCGGCCGCTCTTTCCGGCCAGATCCTCCGGCGCGATTGTCTCGCCGTCCAGCATATAGGTGATGCGCATCTCGATGGGGAGCGCCTTGTCCGTGCTGCCCCGGTAGCAGATGTCATGACCCTGAGCATCCCAGACGAGCGTATCGCCGGAGACGGTGCAGGCCTCATCACCCTTGACGTTTTCCACGTCCGTAAGCTCGGAGCGGTCGGAGAGGCTCGCCTCCCCGGCGGTATTCTCAAGCCGGTCGGACACGATGACCTTCTTCGTGCTGCCGTCGGTATTGGCGATGACGTAGACCGTCTCGTCCTTGGCAGCAGAAGCGTCCTGCGAAGCGGCGGCGGTTTCGACTGCTTCGGCCGATGCCGCGTCTGAATCGGATGAAGCGTCCGAGCCGGACAGTGCGTAGGCGGTCACGCCTGCGGTGCTGCCCAGTAAAGCAAGTGACAGTACGAGAGCAATGATGCGGTTTCTGTTCATGGAAAATCCTCCCAAATATTTCACGGGTGTGCGTTCAGGCGTTCGTTTTTTGCTGCATGCCGAGCGTTGTCCGGCAGACGATGCGGTCGCACAGAATCAGCAGCGCGGGCAGTACAAACAGCACCAGCAGTACGCTGACCACGGCGCCTCGCGCCATGAGCATGCACATGGAGCGGATGATGTCGATGTTGGAATAGAGCGCAACGCCAAAGGTGGCGGCGAAGAGTCCGAGACCGCTGACGATGATGGACGGAGCGGACACACGGAGCGCGGTCATGACCGCGTCACGGCTGCTCTGTCCCGATGCCCGCTCTGCCTTATAGCGGGTGGTCATCAGGATGGCGTAGTCCACCGTGGCGCCCAGCTCGATGGTGCTGATGCAGATGGGGGCGATGAAGGGGAGCGACTGACCCATGTAGTGGGGAAGTCCGAGATTGATGAAGATGCCCAACTCGATAACCGCGATGAGGATGAAGGGCAGCGAGATGCTCTTTTCCACCAGCGCGATGATGACGAAGATGGACACGATGGATACGGCGTTGACAACCTGGAAGTCATGGTCGGTGGTTTCGATCATGTCCTTCATGCAGGGCGCCTCGCCGATGAGCATGGCGGAGTCGTCGTACTTCTTGATGATGGCGTTCAGATCGTCAATCTGCTGACTGACCGCATCGCTTGCGACCTTGCAGTCGGAGTTGATGAGCATCAGCTCCCAGGTATCGCTCTTGAGGATGCTGCGGACGGAATCCGGCAGGATTTCCTCCGGCACCAGAGGGCCGACAACGCTTTCCAGGCTCAGAACGTACTTGACGCCGTCCACCTGCTCCATCTCGTCCGTCATCTGACGGACACGGGCGCTGCCCAGGTCGGAGCGGACCAGGAGCATATGGGTGGAGGCAATGTCGAATTCCTCGCTGAGCTTGCTGTTGGCGATGACGTACTCCATGTCCTCCGGCAGACACTGACCCATGTCGTAGTAGACCTCGTCGTTGGTTCTGCTGTAGCCGTAATAGGCCGGGACGATGAGAAGGGCGAAGATGATGAGGAATACGGGAAAGCGCCGGCATACGCCGCGGGCAAATTTGCCGGCATCGGGGATGAGGGAGCGGTGCCGCGTTTTCTGCAGGGGACGATCCAGCAGCAGAATCATGCTCGGGAGTATCGTGACGCAGCTGATGACGCCCAGCAGAACGCCCTTGGCCATGACGATGCCCAGATCCCGTCCGAGCGTGAAGCTCATGAAGCACAGGGCGATGAAGCCTGCGATGGTGGTGACGGAGCTTCCGATGACGGAGGAGAAGGTGGCGTGAATGGCGTTCGCCATGGCATCGTCACGCGCTTCGCCCATGCCGAGACGCTCGTTGTAGCTGTGCCACAGGAAGATGGAATAGTCCATCGTGACGGCCAGCTGAAGCACGGCGGAGAGTGCCTTTGTGATGTAGGATATCTCGCCGAGGAAATAGTTCGATCCGAGATTCAGGACGATGGCCATGCCGATGCTCGCCAGAAAGACGAAGGGAACGAGCCAGCCGTCCAGGAAGATCATCATGGCGGCGCAGGCGCACAGAACGGCGAGTCCCACATACACCGGCTCCTCCTGCTCGCACAGATCCTTCAGATCCGTAACCAGCGCGGACATGCCGGAGACGAAGCACTGCTTTCCGGCAATGGATCGAATTTCGCGGATGGCATCCATGGTGACGTCCTCCGAAGTGGAGCTGTCGAAGAAAACGGCCATCATGGTGGCGTTATCGCTGTTGAAGGCATCATAGATCGTATCCGGAAGCATCTCCATGGGAACGGAGATGTCCGCAATGGAGTCGTACCACAGGACGGTGTCCACGTGCTCGACGGCCTCGATCTTCTCCTTCAGCGCGGCAACATCCTTTGCGGGCATGTCCTCCACGATGACGAAGGAGAACGCGCCCTTTCCGAAGTCCTCCATAAGGGTGTCCTGTCCGATGACGGTGTCCATGTCGGCGGGCAGATAGTCCAGCATATCGTAGTTGATTCTGGTGGCCGCCATGCCGAAAACGGATGGGATGAGCAGCAGAATGCCGATCACCAGAATCGCCGTGCGATGCCGGACGATCGCTTTTGCAGCTTGCATAATGAGCGTTCAGTCCTTTCTGATTTGTCAGCCGAACGGGGGATACGGCCACCCGTCCCGCTGCCTGTACTGCAAACAGAGCAGCGGCACATCAACCGGCGGACACGCCGGCTGCATGTCCCCCAAATACCGGGGGATGCCTTGCTCTTTCGATTCGAAAGTATAGCCCTTTCCCCCAAAAATATAAATGGGCAAAACCGCGGCGGACGTCGCAAAACAGGACAGTATGCGGGCATTGGCTGAAATTCGGGCAATCGGGGAAAATTGACCAAAAAAACAGGGCGGCATCCCGGCATTTGAAAAAAGCAGCCCCTTGCAAGGAAGGGGGAAAAAAGCTATAATGAGCAAGGACTCCCCGCAAAAAGATGGAAAGGATCAAGACCCCCCGTTTTTTTCATGGGAGAGAAGAATAACGGAAAGCAGGACTATCAGAACAATGAACGAAACACGCAAAAGCGGTCATCTGCATACTGCTGTGCCTTGCCGTGACGCTCGCGGGCTGCTCCGGACGGCAGACCACGGCCGCAACGACTGCGGCTGCAACGACTGCGGCCGCAACGACCACGGCTGCGGCGGCTGCCGAAGCCGTGCAGCATACGGTGCCCGACTACTCTGTGCGCGCGAACTGGGCGTACTGGAGCGAGGGGGAGGGAAAGGACGCGGATCTCTTCCTCATCTGCCCGACGGTGGATATGCGGGACGAATACAACATGTCCATGGAGGACGAGGAGA
This sequence comes from Butyricicoccaceae bacterium, assembly GCA_963630045.1. Lineage (GTDB taxonomy): Bacteria > Bacillota > Clostridia > Oscillospirales > QAMX01 > JAAZKA01. The sequence continues at coordinate 3,540 of CAVGLF010000120.1, forward strand.
CGAAGAGCTCCTTCCTGGGCGCGCTGAATATGGAGCGCGGCATCTACGAGGACGATACGCGCATGTTCGCGCCGTACTATGAGCAGGGCGCGATGAAGATCTACGAGCTGGAGGAAGCGGAGCGCGAGCCGTATCTGCAGCTGGCGTATGAGGACGTCAGCGCCGCCTTTTCCTATTACCTTGAGCATGAGAACGAAGGGCGTCCGATCATCCTTGCGGGATTTTCGCAGGGTGCGGACATGTGCTACCGGCTGCTTCGGGAATACTTCGGATCGGAGGAGCTGTACGGGCAGCTGACCGCGGTTTATGCCATCGGCTGGCCGCTGACGCAGGAGATGACGGACGCATATCCGCAGCTGAAGGCCGCACAGGGCGAGGACGACACGGGCGTCATCATCAGCTTCGAATGCGAGTCGCCGGAGGTGGAGGAGAGCTTCATCGTGCCGTCCGGAACGAAAATGCTCTCCATCAATCCCCTGAACTGGAAAACGGACGGCACGCCCGCCTCGAAGGAGGAAAATCCCGGTGCCTGCTTTACGAATTACGAGGGAAGCATCGTCTCCGAAATCCCTGGACTCTGCGGCGCGTACATCGACGGGACGCGCGGCACGCTGAAGGTGACGGACATCACGCCCGGGGACTACCCGCCCGTAGTGCCCGGACTTCCCGAGGGCGAGTACCATGTGTACGACTACCAGTTCTTCTTCCGCAGCCTGCAGGAAAACGTAGGCGTACGCCTTGAAAGCTATCTCGAAAGCGCATCCTGACCCTCTGACCTGATAGGGGAAAAGCGGGGGAAGGATAGCAAATAAAAAAAAGCTGCCCCGGGCGTATTTTAAAAAGGAAAAAATCAGCGCGTATCCTCAATTTTTTGTCCTTGAGGATACGCGCTGATGTGTTTATTTTCCGACGCCGGGGGCTTTTTTCGATTCAAACGCCGGGGAGGAGCAGAAATAAAGCGGCTTTTTGCACGAAAATGGTTTACAGCTCGCTTTTTTTCGGAATGCTGGAGATGCCGCCGAAGCGGGTGGTGGAGATGCCTGCGACATTGGTCGCATATTCGACGATGCTCCGAAGCTGGGACTCCGAAAGCTCCTCCGGGGCGCAGCCGCTTTCAAGCAGCTTCCATACGGCGCTTCCGCCGAAGATATCGCCGGCACCCGTCGTATCGACCGGAGGCGCCTTGCGATAGCCGTCCACATGACCGGAGGCCCGGGCGTTCATAAAGAAGCTTCCGTCCGCTCCGCAGGTCACGAAGACGAGCTTCACGCCGAACTCGCTCAGAATGCGGCGCGCTCCCTCCTCCGGCGAGCAGCCGAAGAGGAATTCGACCTCATTGTCGCTGATCTTCACGACATCGGCCTGGGACAGACCCCAGAGAATCTGCGTGCGGGCATCATCGAGAGAGTGCCAGAGCGGGGGACGAAGGTTGGGGTCGAAGGTGACGAGCGCACCGCGCATTCTGGCATGTGCCACGGCACGATAGGTTGCGCTGCGTGCGGGTTCATCGGTGAGCGAGAGCGTGCCGAAGTGGAAGGCACGTGTGGAATCAATCAGGCTCCAGTCGAGCTCATCGAAGCGCAGCTGCGTATCGGCACCGGGCTTGCGGGCGAAGGAGAAGGAGCGGTCCCCGTTCGCATCGATGGTAACGAAGGCCAGCGTCGTGAAGGTGTTTTCATCGCGTACGATGCCGCAGGTATCGATTGCAAGCTCCTCCATGGTCTTCACGAGCAGATCGCCGAAGGAATCAGCTCCGACCTTGGTCATGAAAGCGGTCTTGCCTCCGGCCATGGCCACGGCACCGAGAAAATTCGCGGGACCGCCTCCGGGATGCGCCTCCAGCTTCGGATATCCGAGCTCATCCACACCCGTACAGGCAAAATCTATCAGCAGCTCACCCAGAGCCACAATGTCATACATGGATTATCCCTCCAAAAAATCAAATGAGTGCTGTCGGCACAAGCTGATTTATTATACCATACACCCCCGCCTCTTGTCCAGCGCATATTTTCGCCGGCACCCCTGCCGAAAAAAAAGAAAGGAGCTCGAGCCCTCTCGACTCCGGAGGAGCTCTCCCATAACACGGCAGCCCCGGGGGTGCGCACCCCGCGAAGGGGGAGAGACTCGAGGCACTCCCCGATCCCAAAAAAAAGAGAGCGCTCGCCAGCGCCCCCGCCGGGAAAAAAAGGAGCTCGAGCCCTCTCGACTCGGGGGGAGCTTTCCCATAACACGGCAGTTCCGGGGGGTGCGCCCCCGCGAAAGGGGGGCGGGTGCCCCTCGGACGGGGGAAAATAGAGCCGCGAGGCACTCCCCGAC